>CAZTVT010000040.1:0-11027 GCA_964617175.1 uncultured Clostridium sp. | reverse complement strand
TATTTAAAACTTAACTTCATATATAATCACCCCTCTTTCTGAAGTAATTATACATTATGAACAATTGTTTGTAAATGTTTTTTTGAAATTTTTTTCTTCTTTTCATCGCATGTTTCGACAAAGATTTGTCTGTTTATAAATCATTAATCTCTCATATCAATTATTATTAATTTTATTGTTTGTATTAACATATCTTGTATAACTTTCCTATTAAACAAGAAAAGTTACATCCCTTCGGGGCACAATTTAAAGTCTAACTAAAAAAAGTTAGGCTTTTTCTTGACTTTATAGATTTTTTTATATAATTTGTTTAAGAGGTTTTTATGTGTTGTAATATTAAAGATATTCTTAATGACAAATGGGATGATTTTGTTATTTATGCTAATAAACATAATTTAAAGATTAGAAATGTTATTTTTCATGAAGTTAAACGTGTTAGAAAATGTGGTTGTCTTTCTGAAGGCTATTACACCTATGTCTGTGAAGATTGCGATCAAATCAAACTTGTTCCTTTTCACTGCCATTCTAGATTTTGTTCTTCCTGTGGCGTTGCTAATATTTTAAGAAAAACTGATATGATTTTGTCTAGGCTTGTTAAAGCTCCTCATAGACATATTGTTTTTACTATTCCTGAAGAACTCCGTAATCTTTTTAAAAAACATCGTAAAACTTGTCTTGATATTCTTTTTAATTCTGTTAAAGATACTTTAAATTATACAATTCATAAATTCAAAAAATCTGAAAAATATGCTTTAGGTTTTATTTCTTGTCTTCATACTTTCGGTAGAGATTTAAAATGGAATCCTCATATTCATGTTCTCTTTTGTGAATATGCTTCTGGTGTTTCTACTATTTACAGAAAAGTTCCTATCTTTTTTGAACAACTTAGAAAATCTTTTCAGCATATGTTACTTTCTAAACTTGAAAAACATTTTGGTAAAATGAATTTTAGACCTCTTAAAAATCAAATTTATTCTCATACTAAACATGGTTTCTATGTCTATGCTAAAGAAAATTTTTCTCTTAATGCTAAAGATACTAGTAAATATATTATTCGTTATACTTGTAGACCGGCTATTGCTGAATCTAGAATTGTTTACTACGACGGTGAAATCGTTAAATTTTGGTATGACAGACATGAAGATGGTAAACGTGTTGTTGAAACTTTATCAGTTTTTGAATTCTTTAAATTAATTATATCTCATATCCCTGATAAATATTTTAATATGATTCGCTACTATGGCTTTTATTGTAGACCTATTCGCTCTAGCAAAAAGCTTTTTAAACTTTTTGCCCATACTTATTTTAAAGCTAGAACTTGTATTAATTCCTGGAGAAATAGAATTAGATTCTATTTCGGTATTGATCCTTTAATTTGTAAATCTTGTGGAAAGGTAATGACTTTAGATTCTATCAAAATTAATGATAAATACTATTGTTTCAATTCTTCATAGAAAGGAGATACTATGGGACAAAGAAAAAACAAATTAACAAAAAAAGAACGCAAAGCTTTAAGAAAGATAAATGAAAATATTTTTTCTGATTGCTTTTTTGATGATTTTGGTGAACCTTTAATTATCGGTGATAATAATCCTGATTCTGGTGAAACTCATTATACTGATTTTGTGTGTTCACATTGTGGTATACATGAAAATATTCCTACTCACATTGTTATGCAATTTGAAGATATGGATCGTGATATACCTAATTATATGCCTGCTTTTGCTTGTGAAAAATGTGGTCATGATATGTATCCTACTTATTTCAAAGGTTACACTGGTAAAATTTATCAATACAAATTTAAAGGTTAATTATTTGTATATTAACTTTATGTCTACCATTTTCAATGGTAGCTTTTGTCGTGTTTTTTTTAAAAACAGAATTATGCAATGCTACATAATTCAGTTTTTCCTTACTTAGAGATAATTCCTATAATATAAAAAATGACTCAAGGCTTCGAAAGTTTCTTGAGTCCCACTCAATATATTTATACCATATTTTTTGTGAAAATTCTAAGAAAATTAATTTCAATCTTTTTTGAATTTAACAATATTTGGCAGGAGTAAAAGTTGGAGCGGGATGTGGGAATCGAACCCACGTCAAAAGATCGGAAGCCTTCTATTCTGCCACTAAACTAATCCCGCATTTTATAATTATTATATAATAATAAAATTTTGTTCTTTGATTTATTTTTCTTATTGCAAAAAATATTAGTTCTAAAAAACCGCTATAAGTAGTGTAAATAATTACATAATTACATAGACATCCCTAAATTGTCTATAATTTATATATTATGATGCAATACTACACTTAACATACAATATTAAGTATTATTATAAAAATACATGATATTATAATTCTAATTGTTATAACATCACAATATTTACTAATAAAAACTAATATAAAACATAAAAGTAAACACAGATCCTATTTTATTAATATTTCTTTTTACGCACATACCAATTATACATTATAATTTAGCTAAAAGTCAATATAAAAATTGCAAACTTTAAGGATAAGGAGGTGTTTTTATTTAAATATCTTAAAATCATCACTAAGCTAGAGTTTTATATGATTTTTATTGTTAATACAATTTTTTTATGTTTTATATGCCTATTAATTGTAACAAAAAAAATGTTTTTTTACTATCAGATTGTTGACCATAATAGACACGTCTATAATAAGAAGTTATAAAACATGTCACTGCTTTGTTTTATCTTCTATTTCTTTTACTTTAATTCTTTGCTCATCAATATTAGTCCAATGATCAAGTCTAGGAACAAAATCATAACCAGAATCTTTTAAATCTTTTTTATCATTTCTTTCTAACTGTAAGTTATATCCGATATCTACTTTATTTTTATTATCTTTTTTCAATAGAATCACCTAAAAATATTATTTGACAAAATGATAAACAATATACGATTATTCTTCAGTTTCAAATTCTTTTTCTTCTATTTTCCCATTATCATTTTCAACTAGTATATTTATTTTCTTTTCAGCTAAATCAAGTTTTTTTGTACATTCTTTAGATAATTTCATACCTTTTTCAAATTCTTTTATTGCCTCATCTAAATTAAGATTTCCTCTTTCTAAATTATTAGCTATTTCTTCTAATTCTTTTAAATCATCTTCAAAAGTCTTTTCTTCTTTCATAACAACTCCTCCATTATTTTACTATAACTTCTATATTACCATCTTGTAATATAACCTTTAAATTATCATCCTTTTTTACATCTGTTACTTTTTTTATAACATTTCCCTCTTTATTCTCTACCACACTATATCCTCTAATTAGTGTTTTAAGTGGACTTAAAGCATCTATAGTAGCTATATTTTTCATACAAATACTCTTATACTTCTCTACTTTCATATCTACCAAATTTTTACTTAGAGTAATACTTCTATCTATTTCTATTCTATATCTGTTTATCATATCATATGGTACTTTTTCAAGCTTAGATGCTTTTATTCTTTTTAGATATTCTTTCTTTCTGTTAAAATAACTATTTATAGCTAAAACATTTCTATTTTTATTAGTTGATATTCTTGTTAATATATCAGAATATCTAGGATATACAAGTTCTGCTGCTGCAGATGGAGTTGGTGCCCTTAAATCTGATACAAAATCACAAATAGTAAAATCAGTTTCATGTCCTACTGCAGATACTATTGGTATTTTAGAATTATATATTTCTCTTGCTAACATCTCATCATTAAATCCAAATAAATCTTCAAAAGAGCCTCCTCCTCGTGCTATTATTATTACATCCACATTATTTAATTTATTAAAAGTTTTAATTCCTTCTATAACAGTTGAAGCTACATTTACCCCCTGTACTGCTGCAGGATAAATTAGTAAATTAACATTTGGATATCTTCTGGTACTAACGTTTATTATATCTTTTATAACAGCACCAGTCTTAGATGTTATTACGCCCACTCTATCTGGTAAGTATGGTATATCTTTTTTATTACTTTCATCAAATAGACCTTCTTGTTCCAATTTTTTCTTTAATTTTTCGTAAGCAAGATACAACTCTCCAAGCCCTGCTTTTTTCATACTTTTGCAGTATACTTGATAGACACCATCACGTTCAAAAACATTAACTTGACCGGTTATAACAACCTTCATTCCATCCTCTGGTTTAAAATTAACATACTGTGCACATGATTTAAACATAACACATTTTATAGTAGAAGCTTCATCTTTTAAAGTAAAATAAAAATGCCCAGTATAATGGGCTTTAAAATTTGTTATTTCACCAGATATATTAATATTACTTAAAAAAGCATCACTGTCAATTAACATTTTTACATATTTGTTTACCTGACTTACATTAAATACTTTTTCCTCCATAATAATATATTACTCCTCTTTTTTTTCTTCTATTACTTTAGCAAGTAATCCGTTTACAAACGATTTAGAATCAGTATTACCATATGTTTTTGCAAGCTCAACAGCTTCATTTGCAGATACCTTAAGAGGTATATTATCTATATAATTCATTTCATATATAGCCAAACGTAAAATAGCAAGATCAATTTTTGCTATTCTTTCAAAACTCCAATTCTTTAAATTTTTTAGAATTACTTTATCTACATCATCTATATTTTCTACTACACCTTTAGTTACCTCTTCAATATATTCTTTTTCTAAATCCCTACAATTATTTTCCTCGTAACATAATTCTAAGATTTTTCCTATTTCTTTTTCTTTATTAAACTCATATTCATATATACATTTAAAAGCATTCTCTCTAGCATTTTTTCTACTCATAATTCTCCCTATTCCTTGTTCTTCTTACTTGTTTCCTGATAGTAATATACATTATCTTTATATTGTTTAAATCTACTAAGATTAAAAAAATCTTTTAAGTGTCCTTCATTATCTTGTAATTTTTTACCTATCCAAATTGCAGCTACAATTAAGGCAGCTAAGACAAAAAATTTAATTAAAAAATCTACTATTCCTAAAGCATATAATACTACTACAATTGCAATACAGATTATAACATATTTATTTTTAATAATATAGTCTATTAAATCTCTCATTAAACATCACTTCCTACTTTTTTTGAGGTTCTATATATACCCCTTTTATTTTAATATTTGCTTCTTTTATTTCTACAGTTGTTTGTTTTAATACACTAGATTTTATATTTTCTTGTAATTTTGCAGTTAAAGTTGGAACAACAGTATCGGGTAGTATCATTGCATAAACATTTGCAGTTATTCCCTCTTCTGATACTATGGTTTCTACTTTTATATTCCTAAGTTCAGGATAATTTCTTGCAATTGATAATATTATACTATCAAAAGTATCTTTAGTAATATATGTAGTACCTTTTTCTGAGCTTATAGCTAGTCCAGTTTTCATGTCACCAGAATTATTTGAACCAGCAAACATTCCAATTAATCCAAATAATGTAATAACAGCACTAACCACAATCGATAATGTTTTATTTGCTATAAAAAATCCTACAATTTTATCTAGTATTGGCTTTATATTTAACATTTCAGTTGAATATAATATTATTCCTAATGATTCTATTATAATAATTATAGAAAAAAGTATTAATATAAATTTTTCAAAATATTTCATTTTGTTTTCTCCCCCTATGATTTCATAGTCCAAAATAAATTTGGACTATGAAAATAAATTATTACTCTTCTGTATCTTGTTTTGTTTCTTCCTTTTTATCAAAAGTAATTCCTTGAACATTTATATTTACAGCAACTACATCAAGACCAGTCATGTTTTCTACAGCTGATTTTACAGCATTTTGAGCTGCCCATGCAATATCAGGAATTCTCACTCCATATTTTACATTTACATATAAATCAATAGTAACTCTTTTTCCTTCAAGTTCAATTTTTACTCCTTTAGAATATTTTTTGTTTCCTCCTAGAATTTGATTAATTCCATCAACAAATCCTAAAGTCATTCCAGCAATTCCTTCAACTTCAGATGCAGCAAGTCCTGCTATTATCCCTATAACCTCCTCAGATATGTTTAAATTAGTGTCTATCTCTACATTGTTATCTATCTCCTCAATATTTTCCTTTTTTTCTTTAATTTCTTTTTTTGCTTTTTCACTCATATTAATTACCTCCTTAAAAAGATAATAAATTATCTTTTATTTACGAATATTATACCCCAAAAAGTATAAAAAGTCACGTATTTTCACAAATATTTCAAAAAATATTCTTTTCAGCATTATATATCACAAACATTCATATATTTTTTTCTTATTACAATAACATAAAAATACTTTATATAAAAACTTTTTTAGACTTTCTCAATATCATATTGAATAACTTATAATTTTTTAATTGATTGATACTATATTTTCTTTTCAATTTATCTAAAATAAAAGTTTAGAAAAAGTGCTACAGTAAATACTGTAACACCTTATACGTAATTGATTTTATTTTCCAATTTTATTATATTTCTTTAACAATTTTACTACCTCTGTATGACCGTTTTCTTCAGCATAATGAATCGCATAATTATTACGTGCTGATGGATCTACTCGATTATCTGCTAACAACAATTTTACTATTTCGGTATATCCATATTCAGAGGTTATGCATATTGCATAATTATTATTGGCTGATGGATCCACTCGATTATCTGCTAGTAATAATTTTACCACTTCTGCATGTCCATATTCTGCAGCAAGACGTATTGCACAATTATCAACAGCCGATGGATCTACTCGACTATCTGCTAACAATAACTTGACTAACTCAGTATTACAGTATCTTGTAGCCATACGTATTGCGTAATTATAACTTGCTGATGGATCTACCCGATTGTCTGATAGCAACAATTTCACCATTTCTGTATTTCCATATTCTACAGCATAACACATTGCATAATTATTCCTTACTGATGGATCTACTATTTCATCTTTTAAAATAATCTCAATAATCTTACATAAATTGTTTTCTACACAATAAATAAAAAATCTTTCTCCGACTTTGGTTAAATCAATTATTCCAATTTCAATAGATTCCTTAAGTAAATCTTCAAAATTTTCAACATTCACATTATTTCTTAAACACTCAAGATAAATTTCTAAATTGTTGTTTATTACCTCCGCAATTGATTTTGTTAATATTTCTGTCATGAAAACTCCTCCCATTTTAATTATTATAAAAAGACAAGTTTATACTCGGTATTTACCTTGCATTTCTTTTTTTATGTGATATATACTAACATAACTATAAAAATTTGTCAACTTAATAGCATGGCAAATTATATAAAAAAGTAGTAAATCAAAAACGAAACTTAATTTTTTAATTTACTACTTATTATATTTTATTCTTTTATTAATTTATCTCCAAGATTTTTACCCCCTATTACATGAAAATGTAAATGAGGAATTACTTGACCACCATTTTCACCTGTATTTGATATAACCCTATACCCGTCTTTATCAATTTTTGTTATTTTAGCCACTTCCTTTATAGCTTTCATACATTCTATTATATATTTTTCGTTTTCATCTCCAACTTCATTTAAATCTTTTATATGAATCTTTGGTATAACAAGTACGTGTACAGGTGCTACCGGATTTATATCATTAAAAGCTATTACAAAATCATTTTCATATACTATTTTTGAGTCTATTTCTTTGTTTACAATTTTACAAAATAAACAATCACTCATATTTCCACCTCTATTTACTCTTTTATTAATACAGCTTTTATTCTTCTTATTCCTGAAGATGAAGCTTCTTCTTTTTTTATTTTAAATCTGCCAAGTACACTTGTATTTGTTACATGTGGTCCTCCACATAATTCTTTTGATACATCACCAATTGTATATACCGTTACAATATCGGGATATTTTTCAATAAACATACACTCAGCACCAGAATTTATTGCATCTTCTTTTTTCATTTCTTCCTTTGTTACAGGTATTTCCTCTTTAATCCACTTATTTACTAAATCCTCTATCTTATTTTTTTCATCATCTGTTAATTTATGATCACAATTAAAATCAAATCTCATTCTATCCACAGTAATATTAGAGCCTTTTTGATGAGTATCTTTTCCTAATACTTTTTTTAATGCTGCATTTAAAAGATGAGTTGCAGTATGATAAGCTATCGTTTCTTCTGTTTGTTCCGCAAGACCACCTTTAAATTTTTGTTCAGAGCCAGCCCTTGATTTTTGTTGGTGTTCTTCAAATAATCTATTAAATTCTTTAAGATCTATATCAAATCCATTTTCGTTTGCAAGATCTTTAGTAACCTCTGGAGGAAAGCCATATGTATCATATAGTCTAAAAACAACTTCTCCAGGTAAAACTTTAACAGAATTTTCTTTTATTTTTTCTATTTGTTTGTTAAATTCTTTTTCTCCTTTTTCCAAAGTTTTTACAAATTTATCTTTTTCCTCTATAATCACATTTTTTATTATTTCTTTGTTTGATACAAGTTCAGGATACATTTCTTTTAGAGTTTCTATATTTAATTCTATAAGTTCACCTAAACTGTCAAGATTTATTTTTAGTTTATTTATATGCCTTATCATTCTACGAATTAATCTTCTTAAAATATATCCTCTATCTACATTACTTGGTCTTCCTCCATCTGAAATTATCATCATACTTGAACGTAAATGTTCTGCTATTATTCTTCTACTTTCAATTTCGTCATTTTGTGAAAGTTCAGATAATTTCTCCATTACAGGAAGAAAAATTTCAGTATCAAAAGGTGTTTCTTTTCCTTCTAATAACATTGTCATTCTTTCAAGACCAAGACCTGTGTCAACATTTTTTTGTTTTAACTTTGTATATCCGTTTTTATCTTTAAAATATTCCATAAAAACATTATTCCATATTTCTACATACTTTCCACAATCACACCTTGGCTCACAATGCTCTGAACATGGTTCTTTTCCAGTATCATAAAACATTTCAGTATCTGGACCACATGGGCCTTCTTCACCTGCAATCCACCAATTATCATCTTTTCCATAAAAATATATATGATCTTCTAATATTCCTGCCTTTTTCCATGCTTCTGCTGATACAGTATCTTTTGGACAATCAGCATCTCCAGCAAAACAAGTAACGGATAATTTTTCTACAGGTATTCCTAACTCTTTTGTCAAAAATTCAAAACTCATATTAATTGATTCTTCTTTAAAATAATCACCAAGTGACCAATTTCCAAGCATCTCAAAATATGTTAAATGACGATTATCTCCTACTTCATCTATATCATTAGTTCTTACACATTTTTGGTAATCTGTAAGTCTAGTTCCCTCAGGATGCTTCTGGCCTAATAAATATGGTACTAGCGGCTGCATACCGGCAGTATTAAAAAGTACAGATGGATCGTTTTCTGGTATTAATGGAGCAGAAGGAATTACCTTGTGTCCATGTTTTTCAAAAAAATTCAAATATTTATTTCTAATATCAATTGCTCTCATATTATTATTCTCCTTTAATTTTAGTTAGTATTATATCATTTTTTTCATTTATTATCAACTTAAACTCTCAATATTTCTACTTTAAATTTACTTTTGCAAATTCCACATCTATATTTTTTTATAAAATTATTATTTAGTCTTTTTCTATAAAAAGTTTGTCCACATTTTTCACATTTTATTTTATAATTATACCCTTCATCTTCTTCATATTTAAGATTACTTTTTATATAATCTTCTTTTTTGTTTCCAAGCCTTGATATATTATACCCTAATTTTTCATTTATATATTTTGCATACCTTTTAAATTTTTCTCCATGGTCATTACAATATGGTATACAATGTATAAGTTCATGAATAATTGTATTTTTAATTATTTTATCATCAAGTTCTAAAACCCAACTACTAATATATATATGATGTAGTTTAAATTTTTGATAAGTTATAACCTTTTTATATCTATACTTTCTTATAGTTTTATATTTTTTATCTGGTTTTTCTTGTTTACAATAACCATATCTTTTTAAAGATCTATTTGATATTTGTATATCTATTTTTCCAACATTTCTCTCATCTAAAATATCAATATTTATACTTTTTAGTTCTTCTATTGCTTCGTTATATAACTTTAATAACTTTTCTTCCATATGACACCTTAAATATCAAAGAAATAAGTTGATTCAAGATCTGATTCAAACAAAAGTAAAGCCAGTGGATATTTTTTAAAAGCCATGCCTATTGTTGAATATAACTCTTTTGGCTCGGTAAAGCCCATGTGCCATCTTATAGCATATTTTTCTTCATTTGTAAGTGATATAAACTCAGATAACATCATTACTGATTTTTCGCCATGTCCATATGGTATTGTATCATCTACCGTATAATATGGTACTTTTTCCCATTCACCATTTTTTTTTTTGGCATTTCTATATTCTACTTTATAATAGTTTAATTTACAAATATCGTGTAATAGTGCTACTATCTTTATTGTATCACTATCTATTTCTAAATCACTTTTATATATTTTATCACTTAATATTTCATAAACTTTTATACTGTGTTCTACAAGACCTCCTTCATAACAGCCATGAAATCTAGTACTTGCTGGTGCCTCGAAAAAATCAGTTTTTTCTAGAAATAAGATTAATTTATCCATTCCTTCTCTATTTATACTCTTTAAAAGTTCTAACATTTTTTCTTTCATTATTTTCATTCCCCCATTTTTATACAATATATTATATATCATATGCTTTATTATTTCAAACAATATCTGATTTTATTTGACAAATGATATTATTTATATAATAATATCATTGTATACTTTACATAAAAAATCAAATCGAATTTGATTATTTAATGGAGGTATTCAAAATATATGAATGCAAAATTTATTCATGGAAAAACCACTTATAACAATTTTATTACCATATTAAAAAAAGGTAAAGATTATATTGTAAATAAAAAAGCTTTCTTAAGTTTATTTTATAGTAAAGTTATACCTGAATTTTATAAAAATAAAAATTATCCAGACAATGAATTAAATGATTTTTCAAATTCAATATCCACTCTTGAATCCATAG
>CAZTVT010000039.1:0-11160 GCA_964617175.1 uncultured Clostridium sp. | reverse complement strand
ATAAAATTTACACTTTAAAAGAATATGTAAATAACAATATAGAATATAAAGATATAGATGATCCATGGGGATTAAATTTAGAAGTATATAATAGCTGTGCAAAAGAAATTGTTGAAAATGTTGATAAGTTAATAAAAAAATTAGAAGTAGGTGAATAGTATATGATAATAATTGGTTCTGATCATACAGGTATTGAATTGAAAAAGAAAATAATAAATTATCTATATGAAAATCATATTGAATATGCCGATGTTACAAATTATAAAAATCAAGATGGAGATGATTATCCTGATATTGCCTTTACGGTATGTTCAAAAGTTTTAGAGAATACTAATAACTTGGGAATTGCAATTTGTGGGACAGGTATTGGGATATCAATAGCTTGTAATAAAATAAGAGGAATACGTGCTGCTGTTTGTACAGATAGATATATGGCAGAAATGACAAGACACGATAATAATGCAAATGTACTTTGCCTTGGGGCAAGACTTGATATATCAAAAGAAATAAATAAAGTTGAAGAAATAGTAGGTGCTTTTATTCATACTTTTTATGATGGAGGAAGGCATGATAGAAGAATAAATAAAATAAAAAAATTAGAAGATATTAATATTGGAGAAGAGAAAAATTATGACAATAATTTATAGTATAATTGCAATTGTATTTATTGTTTGTCTTGCAATAACTCCTATAGTTATTAAAATTGCAAAAAAATATAACTTAGTTGATATACCAAAAGATGCAAGAAGAGTACATAATAAACCTATGCCACGAGTAGGTGGAATAGCTATAGTTATATCCATGTTTATAGGTCTTGGAATATATTATATTATAACCAAAAATATTCCATCAATCGCTTTAAATGAAAAATTTTTAGGATTTTTACTTGGTGGAATAATAATATTTGCAATGGGATTAATAGATGATATTTTTAACTTAAAAGCCAGATATAAATTTTTATTTCAGCTTGTGGCAGCACTGGTTGTTTATATTTTTGGTATAAGAATATCTGGAATAAAAATTCCTTTTATCTATACTGATATAATAAATTTTGGATGGTTGGATTTACCTATAACTTTACTTTGGATTATAGGAATAACGAATGCAATAAATTTAATTGATGGTTTAGATGGACTAGCAGCTGGTATTTCTGCAATTTCAGCTACAGCACTTCTCATAATTTTCATAACAACTTCTGCAAGTTTGGAAGCAATAGTTATAACATCAGTACTTGTTGGTGCAACACTGGGATTTTTGCCGTACAATTTTAATCCAGCAAAAACTTTTATGGGCGATGTAGGGTCTAATTTTTTAGGTTTTACGCTCTCTACAGTTTCTATTATGGGGTTTGCCAAAGGATATACTTTACTTGCAATTATAGCTCCAATTTTAGCATTAGGTGTACCTATATTTGATACATTATTTGCAATGATAAGACGTTTTTTAAAAGGACAACCTATGTTAAAACCAGATGGGGCACATATACATCATAGATTGCTTAAAATGGGACTTTCACAAAGGCAGGCTGTACTTTTACTTTATACAGTAACTAGTATTCTTTGTATAATAGCCGTTACTATAATATCAGCTGATATTTGGAAGTTTGTACTCTTAATACTTATGGTTATATGTTCTATAGCAATAGCACTTATTAATTTTCAAAAAAATAAAAATAAAAGAGATGAAGATATCACAATAAGTGATAATTTTACTCATCACGATAAGAAATAAAATTATTGTATAATTAATTATTATATAAATATAATATTAAAGAAGGGAGAATTTTAATGAAAGAAGAATTACTAAAAGCTTTAAAAGAGGCTATGAAAGAAAAAGATGAATTAAAAAAAGACACAATAACAATGTTAAGAGCAGCAATTTTACAGGTTGAAAAGGATGAAAAAAAAGTGCTTACTCAAAGTGAAATGGAAGCAATTGTTGCAAAACAAATAAAATCTAGAAAGGAATCTTTGAATGATTATGAAAAAGCAAATAGAGATGATATAGTATCTAAAATAAAAAAAGAAATTGAAATACTAACAAAATATTTACCAGAACAATTAACTGAAAATGAAATCAAAGAATTAATAGAAGAAGCAATCAAAAAAACAGGTGCAACTACCACAAGAGATATGGGTAAAGTAATGCAAGAGATAAGACCACAAATTGCTGGAAAAGCTGATGGTAAATTTGTAAGTGATATGGTAAAACAAATGTTAGCATAATTTATTTAGCCAAGTTTATATCTTGGCTTTTATAATTTTAAGAGGTGATAAAATGAGTAATATTTATAAAATAAATAATAAAAAATTTAAAAGTATATATTTTTCTGTAAATTTTACAATGCCAGTAAACAAAAAACAAATTTCAGAAAATTCATTACTTTCAGCTATACTTGGAAAATCATGTGATAAATATAAAACTCAAAAAGAAATGCAAAAATATTTATATTCTCTTTATGGGGCAAATTTCGATGTTGGTATTGAGAGATTTGGAGATTTATATAACATTGAATTTAGATGTGAATGTATAAATAAAGAGTTTTTACCAGGTAAAGAAGATGTAGTAAATGAAGTTTTAGAATTTTTATACAATATAATATATAAACCAGATATTAAAAATAATACTTTTAACAAAGAAATTATACAAAGAGAAAAAGAGTTTGTATTAAATAAAATAAGAGAGGTTAAAGATGATAAACTTCGTTACGGAGTAAGAAAAATGGAAGAATTAATGTGTAAAAATGAACCATTTTCTATATATGTTTATGGCGACGAAGAGGACATATTAAAAATTACAGAAGAAGACTTATACAAAAGATATAAAGAAGTAATTAATAATTCAGCTATAACTGTTATTGTATCTGGAAATCTTTCTGGATATGATGATATTGAAACTAGAATAAATAATATATTTGGAAATAAATTAACATCTAATTTAGATTATAAAGAGTTAATATGTGATAAAAAAGAAAAGCATCAAAAAGAAGAAATAATAGAATCTCAAGAAACGACTCAAAGTGTACTTACTTATGGCCTTAGAATAAATAATGTAAATTCTAATGATTTTTATAAATTAAGTGTATATAATGCACTTCTTGGAGGAACACCAAGTTCAAAATTATTTCAAAATTTTAGAGAAAAAGAATCTTTAGCTTATACTGTAAGATCTAGGTATTATAGATTTAAAGATATTATAATTATTTATGCTGGTATTCAAAAAGAAAATTATGAGAAAGCAAAAAAAGTATTAGAAAATGAAATTAATTTAATAAAAGAAGGAAAAGTTACTGATGAGGAATTTAATGCTTCAAAACAGAGTATAATTTCAAATTTAAAAGAATGGAACGATTCTAAAATAGCACTTTCTAAGATGTTTATATCAAATATGTTTGCTACAAAAAGTAATACTCTTGAACTAGAAGATATGATAAATAATATGAATAAAGTAACTAAACAAGACGTTATAGATATTGCAAATAATATAGCTATAGAAAAGATATTTTTCTTAGGAGGTGATATTAATGCGTAATGTTAAAGTAAATATTAGTAAGCTTTTAGGTGAGACTACATATACAACTACACTTGATGATGGACTTACAGTATATATATGTAAAAAAGAAGGATTTGAAAAAAAAATAGGTTTATTTGGAACAAAATATGGATCTCTTACTAATGATTTTATTGATATAACAACAGGAGAAAGAATTAAAGTTCCTGATGGAATAGCACATTTCTTAGAGCATAAATTATTTGAAAAAGAAGGAGCTAATGCTTTAGATTTATTTAGTAAAATGGGAGTTTCATCAAATGCATATACTTCATTTGATCAGACAGTATTTTTCTTTGAAACAATAGATAAATTTAAAGACTCTATTGAAATGTTAGTAAAACTAATTAAAGAACCTTACTTTACAGATGAAAATGTTGATAAAGAACAAGGGATAATAGGTCAAGAAATAAGTATGTATGATGATGATCCAAGTTTTACTGTATATTTTAATGCATTAAGAGCAATGTATAAAAATCATCCGATAAGAATTGATATTGCAGGTACTATAGAATCAATATCACATATTACAAAAGAACTTTTATATACTTGTTATAACACTTTTTATAGTCCACAAAATATGTTTTTTATTGTTGTAGGAGATGTAGATGTAGAAGAGACTACTTACTTAATTGAAACTAATATGAAAAAGTATGAAAAAGAAGATATTAACAAAGAAAAAATAACTAAATTTATTGTAGAAGAACCAAAAGAAATTAATAAAAAAGAAATTGTAAAAGAAATGGACATTTACATGCCACTAATTTGTATTGGTTATAAATTAAATGTTGTAAATGAATATGAAAATTTAAAGAGACAAATTATTTGTGAAATAATATCAGATTTATATTTTTCAAAGGTTTCTGACTTTTATGAACAAGAATATAATAAAGGAGTACTTGCAGATGAAATGTCTTTTGATTATGAAGGAACAGATAATTTTTCACATGTAATTATAAGTGCTAGCTCTACAAAAATAGATGTATTGAAAAATGATATATTAAACTATTTAGAAGAAATTAAGAATAAAGATATCGATCAAAATGCTTTTAATCTTGTAAAAAGAAAAAAGATAGGATATAATGAATTTTCAGCAGATAATCTAAATAGTAGTTATAGGAGAATTATTG
The DNA here is from genome assembly GCA_964617175.1 of uncultured Clostridium sp. Classification (GTDB taxonomy): domain Bacteria; phylum Bacillota; class Clostridia; order TANB77; family CAG-465; genus CAG-465. The sequence continues at coordinate 6,481 of CAZTVT010000039.1, read as the reverse complement.
AACATTCTTTATATGGTGAAGAATTATATAGTGATATAAAAATATTAAATGAAATAACAATAGAAGATATAAAAGAATTTTTGAATATATTATCGCAGGATAAACAAGTTATTTCAATTGTAAAAGGAAAATAAATGGATAATACTGTGATTATAGCATATAATAGACATATACAGTTTTGTATGTGCCTATTATTTTGTCGAAATTTGCGATCAATAATTCGACAAAAAATGTTGACAAAAAAGAGAGCAAATGGTATTATTATCAAAAAAAGGGGAGACGATTATATGGTAATTGAAGAATTAAATATTTTAAAAAAGAAGTTAGAAGACCAAGTTTTAAAAAATGATCCTTATGATAAAATATATGAAACTAGTGCAAAGATAGATGATTTATTAATTAAATATTATGAAAATATAGGAAATTTAAAAAAAGAGAGCTTAGATAGTGATATTAAAAAAAATCTAAGCTGCTAAAAGAGATATTAAATAACATTAGTCCTAAAACTATAAGTATAGAATAATCGCAATCAGTTTCAAAAAATAAGAATAATATTAAAGCGATAAGAATTAAATCATCTATTGCAATTTCAAATCCAAATATTGATAATTTATCTTTAGAAATATCGATCGGTCCTATTCTCAAATTTCCTTTTTCTTTTTTTTTATTTTCTAAAGTTTTATCAATATCAGCATTATGTGAGTTATCTAAAGAGGCTTTTTCTTCTTCTAAATAAGGCTCTTTATCATCTATGTTATTAAAATTATTGTTAATATTATTTGGCAAATTTTGATTATAAGGATGATAAAAGGCAGTGTAGGGCTGCGAATGGTAAATATTGTTATAATAATTATTATAACCTGCATAATAATAGTTAGGGTAATACATGTTTTGATTATTCATTTTCATCACTACCTTTATCATTAAACGCTTCAAATGCTTTTATAATTGTAAGTATTGTAATATACTCTCCTATTTTGTCTTGTCTTGATTTTCTTAAAAAGGGTTTTAGTGATATTAGAAGATCTTTTTTTGGATCTTTCTTTCCTAAGCTTACTACAATTTGGCTAATTTTACTAAAAAGCTTCGGATCTAAATTATCAAAGTTAAACCCTGAATTTTCATTATTGTTTATTTTTCCAAGAAGACCTATTATATTACTTATGTCAAAATTAGAGTTTGACGAGCTAGAATTACTAGTTTCTTTGTCATTATCACATGATGATATATCTTCAGTTTTATTTTCATTAGTAGAAGAAAGATTCTCATTATTTAATTTAGACTGAATGCTTTGTATAAGATCTGAAATAGCTTCGCTATTGTCTTTTTCTTTTGAGGTTATATTGTTACTACTTTCCATATTATTTCTTCTTTTGAGATTTACTTAGCATTCCTACCAAATTAGATAAATCATCACTTGACATTTTTTCTATCATACGACTTACTTGTTCTATTTTACTTTTATCTATTGTTGATAATAAATCCATAAGTTTTTCATTTAACATTTGATTAGAATTATTGTTATTATCCACTAAAATCATCTCCTTTTTCTATGTATATAATAATTATATGCAAATATGTATGAGATGTGAATAATTGTTATAACAAAATATTTTTTGTTAGAATATAAAACTACAGCGATATCCTCTTATGACGAAAATGTAAAATCTAGTAATAACAAAGGTTTCCTCCTACAAATAATTTATTAAAAATAATAAATTTTCAAATATTTAAAAAATGAATTGTAAAAAATAATAACAATTTGAAATTTTTTGATTTTATAATAACAAATTAAAATATAAAAACTGAGAGGAGATTAAAAATTTATGGAGAACAAAGAATTAAAAGAAAGATTTATTGATTAAAAAACAGGAATAGAATATGTAAGACAAGGAGATTACCATATACCAAATTTAGTATTATAAAAACAAAGTAAGATACATTTTAATAAATACCGAATAATAATATTAAACTATTTAAAAGAACATAAGAAAGCAGAATATACAATAATGGTTATGGAAAATATACTAATAGGCCATTTGGAAAAAATACAAGAAACTGCAACTAAAAGTGTAAATTAAATTATTAGTGATTTGAAGGCAAAAAGTGATTTAACAGAAGATATGAAAAATATTGATATGCTTTATTTGGTAGGAACGATGAACTCTATAAGAAATAAGTCATGAGAAATTATATTAGGAGAATTAATATATGTGTAAAATTTTGCAAATTTAATGGAAAAAAATTTAAAGTTTATGATATAGTGGTAGTTAATAGAAGATTATTAAAAATTGCTAATAGTCACAAATATGAATGGAGTGTAATTTTTTTAGGTAAATTTCATTTTATAATACAATTATTTATTATTTGTGATATACTTATTGATAATAGAAGGAAGATAAGTTACACGGTCAATAAAAAGGCGTATTGAAAACTACCTCTGAATCCTGTATAATTTAAAATTTGCTATAATTCATTATATAAAAGTTAAATAATTATCTCATCAGTTTAACTGTGAGATAGTTATTTAACTTAATTTCAATTTCTCATAATCACCATCAAAATTTTTAATATCATCAGGCAATTTATCCAGTAAATAATTCAAATACTTATAAATATTCAAATTATTTAATTTAGCAGACTCTACCAAGCTATAATACACTGCAATTGCTTCTGCTATTGTATTTGCAAATACCCCCAATATATCTAGTCCCCAGAAATTCTAATACATATATATCACCTTCTATTTTAATGTTACTTTTCTAATAACCAATCAATTAGATTTTTATGAATTATTCCATCTTTTGAAAAATCTGCTTTATCTAAAGAAAGAACATATTTAGGATAATTATCATTAATTTCTTTATAAGCTCCAAATTCTCTAGCTTCAGTCTTAGTCTGTTCTACCAAATAAGCAACTTGAAAATATAGTTTTTCTTCATCATTTGTAGCAATAAAATCAATCTCTCCTTCTTTTGTCTTTCCTATATATACATCATATCCTCTTATTAATAACTCGTTATATACAACATTTTCTATAGCAAAACTTTTATTTATCTCAAAATTGTTATTTTTTATTTGAGCTATTCCCAAATCTGTCATATAGTATTTATTTAATGTTTTTAATATTGCTTTTCCATGGATATCATATCTGTATATTTTTTTCATCATTAATGCCTTACATAGTGCATCTAAATATATATATAATGTCTCTGTTGATACAGATTTACCTTCATTTTTTAAGAATTTTATAACATTTTCAGCAGAAAACTCACGTCCTGTTGTATCTACAATGTATTGTAATAGCAAATCAAATAAAACTGTATCTTTTAATCCCAATCTGTCTACTACATCTCTTAAAATAATAGAATCAAACACACTATGCAAATAATCTTTTATATTACTTTCGTCTGTAAATTGAGTTCTATTTGGAAGTCCTCCCCATTTGACAAAATTCCAAAAAGTTTTATCGCTTTTACCATCTTTACCCGTTAACTCTATAAACTCTTTATAACTTAATGGATAAATATTAAATAATACATACCTTCCAGATAAAACAGTTGACAATTCATTTGATAACAATTTGCTATTTGACCCAGTAATAAATATACTTATATTTTCTATAGAAGCTCTTAATGAATTTACTACATCTTCAAATTTATCTACTTTTTGAATTTCATCTAAAAACACATAATATTTTTTTTCATCTACTATTTTTTCTTTTATATATTTATTTAATTTTTTATAATCTTGTAAATCTTCATATTCTATAAACTCGAAATTCACATATATAATATGTTCATTATCTACGCATTTTTCTTTTAATTCGTTCATTATCTGTTTTAATATTACAGATTTCCCACATCTTCTTATTCCTACCAAAATTTTAACAAGATCACTATCATAGAAACCTCTAATTCTTGATAAATACATTTCTCTTTTTAACATTTTAATCACCTATATTAAGTATAAACTTTCATTTTAATTTTGTCAAGTTATTTCGTAAATAAGAAACAACTTTTTGATTTTAATATTTGTTTCTTTTTTTAGAAATAACTTTTTAATTACGAATTTCTTCGTAATATAATATGTATTCGAGAGTATCAATATTTTTCTGTGGGCGATTAAAATCGCTCTTTCATGTTTTTTTTATAATAAAATTTTAAAATGTTTAGATTATCTACTTCTTTAAAAATAGTTATCATCTAAATTTATTATAAATTCATTATTATCTGGTATAACAACTCTTTTTTCTGTTGGTTTAATTGCATCTTTAGGAATATTCCACGTACTTCTAACATTAACAGCACCTTCTATTCCTTCTTCCCCAAGTAACTGTCTTATTCTTCTTTCACCAATATTCCATTTTTTTCTGATTCTCTTGTAGTCATATATTACATTTTTAGCACCTCACGCATTAATTATACCGTATTCGGTAGTATTTATTAATATCTTTGTCCCACTTGTGGTAGTTTTATTATATGTGTTTTTTTTATAATTATTTTATAGATTAATAAAAATTTTTCTAAAACTTTTTTATAAAAAATATTTAATTATCAACAGTTATTGATTTTCCAAAATGGATATGATAAAATTTATAAATAAATTAAGAAAAAGCTAAACTATTACAAACGGAGAAAGAATAAAATATTTAAGAGAAAAAAATGGACTTACTCAAAAAGATGTCGCAACTAGACAGGTATTGAATCTGCAGAAATATCAAAATATAAATTAGATATGAGATAACCAAATATTTAAGCATTAAAAAAATATCAACAATTTTTAATGTGCCAATAGAGTATTTATTATGTAAAACACCAGAGATCTTTGTTGGTGAATCTGATAAAGAGTCATTAGATATTTCTTTAAACAGTTTTAAATGCAGGTGAACATATAGATATAATGAAAATATTATAGAAAAGAGGAAAAATTATGACTATTTTAGAATTTGTTTTAAATAATAAAGATTATTTAGAAGATTTAATTACAAGAAGTACTTATCATTCAAATGCCATTGAAGGAAGCACACTTACTTATGCAGAAACTTACGCTATTCTTTACAACGACAATAGCTTTAAAATAGAAGGAAAAGAGCCAAGAGAAATATATGAGGCAATCAATCATAAAAGTGCATTAGAATTGGTTTTTAAAAATCTAAAAAATGATGATGGATTTGATGAAAGATTTATCAAAAGACTAAATGAAACAATTAATATAAATATTAAAGAAACAGAAGGGTTTAGAACTGTACAAGTATTTATTCAAGGTAGTGAACATATTCCACCTGAGCCAGAAAAAGTCCCTAACCTAATGAATTATTATGTATATAATTACAATCATGACGAACAAGATATTTTTACAAAAATCGCTAGATATCATATTGAATTTGAAAGAATACACCCTTTTGAAGATGGAAATGGTAGAACAGGTAGATTACTTATAAATTACGAATTATTAAAAAACAACTTACCTCCTGTTGTTATAGCAAAAGAAGATAGAGTAAAATATTTTGAGTTTTTAAGAAATAATGATGATACAAGTTTAGCTGAATGGCTCAAAGAATTATCTGCTAAAGAAGAAGAAAGAATGGAGAAATTTGGGTATAATAATTCAATTTATTAATAAGAAAGAATTTATGGAACAGACAGGAAAATTTCAAGTATACTATAAAAGAGTAAAAAGCAAATTAGAAACTATAGCAAAAAAATAATTATATGAATCTTTCTAAAGCATTTGCACATTAGTATTTAGGAAATTTTTGTGATTTTGATAACCAAGATATTGGAGAAAGTATTATAGATGGAGAAGGTGACAAGGGTGCTTATACTATCATACATATAAATGATACTATAATATTATATCAATTTAAATTTCCAGATAAAATTTCTAATTTGTTAAAGAAAATAGATGAAAAAACTAGTTTAAAATTAATAAATGGATAAAAAATTAACATATAGTAGAAAGCCTAGAAAAGCTAATAAAAGTTTATGTTTTGATTTTCTAAATCAATAATTAGTCCCACATGATTACCAATTTTTCCTTCCAAATTAAATATAAAAAAATATTAGTTTTTTACAATATGCATGCGTTTAATATTTCAAAATAGAAAAGCTGGAAGTTAGGAGTTAACAAAAAATATATAAAAAATGAAGGATTGATATTTATGAAAAACGAATTATTACTAAGTAATTATAAATATGATTTAATTTATTATAACTAATTATATATTATTTTTCCTAAAAAATTTCCTGTTTATTATATAATTATTAGGTTAAAATTTAAAAATTATATTAACATATTTGTTTTTTTGTCGAAAGTTGCGATGAAAAACAGAGCAAAAAGTGTTGACAAATAGACATAAAAATATTATATTAATATTGTGTTAAATATTTTTTCTTTTTTTCATAGTTTTATTTTTTTCAAAAAGGTGGTGGTTTTATTCTAAATTTTAAAAGATTAGGTGATATAGAAAGTGTATATG
>CAZTVT010000038.1:0-11329 GCA_964617175.1 uncultured Clostridium sp. | reverse complement strand
TTGGTCAAGCGGTTAAGACGCCACCCTCTCAAGGTGGAATCATGGGTTCGATTCCCGTAGGGGTCACCAATAATTAATTCTGTAATTGTTGAAATATCAATAATTGCAGTTTTTTTGTACAATAAATTTTTAAAATTTATTTAATATTCTTTTATAAATAACAAGCTGTATAAATTTAATTTGTTTACACAACATAAATATAGGTGATTTATATGAATTATATAAGAGTATGTCATAAGTTAGAAATTATTGATAATAAAAAGCAATTTGTAATCTATGCTGATTATCCATTTGAATACGAATTTGGCTTGGATTTTAACAAACAAAAACAAAAAGTAAAAGATGTATCAAATAGTATAAAAGAGTATGTAAAAAAGAATTTAGGTTCAATTAAAGATGCTACTGTAATGTTAGTTTTAAATGGCGTTATAATAGGAACCTTTGCGTTATCTCAAGTTTTAGGACCAAATGTAAAAGCAGAAAAAATTCCAGAAAATGATTTGGTAGCAGAAGTTGCAGACGAAACGCAAAATATAGTAGGAGAAGAAGCAACTTCGCAAGATAAATTACCTGGAGATTCAGTAGAGGCAGATATAGAAGAAGCAAAAGATAATCAAGAAAAAAATAATAATGCAGAATTAGATAATAGACTAAGTAATAGAGTTGTAGCTACAGCAGCTACAACTAGTGGGACTGGAGTTATAGAGACAATTAACAAAAAAACTTCTACATCAAATAGTGCTAATGTCTCAGAAATAAAAAAAGAAAGTAGTAATTCAAACATAGTAAATTCTGGTCAAACTAATTCTAATACGCAAGTTATTAATCAAGGTCAGACGATAAAACTTAAATTGAATACAGGAGAAACTATAAACATTGCATTAGAAGATTATGTTATTGGAGTTGTTGGATCAGAAATGCCAGCTTTATTTAATAGTGAAGCCTTAAAGGCTCAATCTGTCGCCGCAAGAACATATGCTTTGAAAAAAACATCTATGGGTGCTACACTTACTGCTACAACATCAGATCAAGTGTATAAAACAAATGATCAGTTAAAAGCAATGTGGGGAAATTCATATGGTACTTACTATAACAAAGTAAAAAATGCTGTACTTGCAACTAAAGGAGAAGTAATGACATATAACGGAAATTATATAGACGCGTTATATTTTTCTACAAGCAATGGAAGAACAGAAGATCCTATTTATGTATGGAGTTATACACAGCCATATTTAAAGAGTGTTGATAGCAAATGGGATATTGGTACAACTTTTTTTAATGCAACCAAAACTATTTCAAAATCTGAAATATCAAGTAAATTAGGAGTAAATTTAACATCGATATCAGAAATAACAATAAATAGTTTAACTACAGGTGGAAGAGTAAATAGTGTTACAATAGCAGGTAAAGAATTTACAGGGGTACAAATAAGGACTTTACTTGGACTTAGATCAGCCGATTTTACTGTATCTGAAAGTGGAAACAATATTGTATTTACAACAAAAGGCTGGGGACATGGTGTTGGAATGAGTCAATATGGTGCTAATGGTATGGCAAATGCTGGGTATAGTTATTCACAAATATTAAAGCATTATTATACAGGAATATCTATAGTAAAGAAGTAGCTTGTAACAAATACAAGCTACTTTATAATATTAAAATATTATTTTTATAAATGTTTTCTTTCCTTTTTTTAGTATAAAATAACCATCAAAATCATTTTTATTAATTATATATTTAGTATCAGTTATTTTTTCATCATTTATTGAAATACCACCTTGTTCTATAAGTATTCTTGCTTGACCTTTAGATGGGGCAAGTTTTGAATTTATTAAAATATCGATAATAGGTATTTCATTATTAGATAACAATTCATTTGATATATTAAATTCAGGCATATTATTAGAATTTTTTTGATTTTCAAATAAAGCTTCAGCACTTTCTTTAGCTTTAATAGCTTCTTCTTCACCATGAATAAGTTTTGTTATTTCAAAAGCAGCAATTTTTTTGGCTTCATTTATTTTTTCTCCTTCTAAGCTTGATAATCTTTTTACTTCATCCATAGGTAAATATGTAAGCATTCTTAAAACATCATATACTTCATTATCACGAATGTTTCTCCAGTATTGATAAAATTCATATGGGCTAGTTTTTTTAGGATCAAGCCATAGAGCACCGTTTACTGTTTTTCCCATTTTAACTCCATCTGCATTTAAAAGTAAAGGGCATGTAAGACAAAAGCTTCCTTTTTTATGAATCTTACGTATTAGATCTACACCTGCTAGCATATTAGACCATTGATCATCTCCACCTATTTCAATTTGGCATTTTTGAGTTTCAAATAAGTGCAAGAAGTCATAGCTTTGCATAAGCATATAATTTAGTTCAAAGAAAGTAAGTCCTTTTTCCATTCTCTGTTTAAAACATTCAGCTGAAAGCATTCTATTTACATTAAAATGAATTCCATATGTACGTATAAAATCCATATAATTTAAATCTAGTATCCAATCTGCGTTATTAACAATTATAGCAGCATTTTCACCTTCAAAAGAAACAAACTTTGCAACTTGCTTTTTTATACATTCAACATTATTTTCAATATCTTCTTTTGTTAACATTTTTCTCATATCAGTTTTTCCACTTGGATCACCAATTAAAGCAGTCCCTCCTCCAACAAGTATTACTGGAGTATGACCACATTTCTGGAAATATGACATCATCATAAGAGGGATAAAGTGTCCAATGTGTATACTATCAGCTGTAGGATCTATTCCTAAATATACAAAAGTTTTTTTTGTTTTAGCAAGCTGTATGAATTCATCTTCAAAAGCAATTTGTTTAATTAAATCTCTTTCTTTTAAAACATCATATATTGATTTATTAGTTAAATTGTTCGTATCCAATATATATTCCTCCTTTAGTTCTTTTAGTTATTATATCATATTTTTTTCTTTTTTTAAAGTGATTTTTACAACAAAGTATATATATGAAAGACTTTTGCCTGACAATACACAAATATTACTTTACAAATAAACATAATTATGATAAAATGTGTATACAAAAAATAAAGAAATACGAGGTGAATTTATCAAGTAAGTAGACTTAAAACAATTGGCTAAAAAATATAATATTAAGAAAGAAGGAAACTTTTATGAGTGAAACTATTTATAACATATTACTATCTATATTGTATGAAGTAGACAATGATGTAAATGAATTAAAAAAAGTATTAAATGATTGGCAAATAGATCTGGCTACAGGTGCTAATAATGCAATAAGATTTGCTTCGGCAAATGGATACACAGAAATAGTTAAAATATTGCTAGCAGATAAGAATGTAGATCCATCTTCTGAGTATAATTATGCAGTAAGATTTGCTGCAAAAAATGGATATACAGAAGTAGTCAGGCTACTGTTAGAAGATAAGCGAGTAGATCCATCAGCGTGTAATAATTATGCGCTAAGATTTGCTGCAAAAAATGGACATACAGAAGTAGTTAGGCTACTGTTAGGAGATAAGCGGGTAGATCCATCTGAATTTGATAGTTACGCGGTAAGGTCTGCTGCAGCAAATGGGCAGGCAGAAATAGTAAAACTACTGATAAGAGATGAAAGAGTAGATCTATTTGAATGTATAAATAGTGCTATAAAAAATAAGCATTATGAAATTGCTAGGATAATTATTGACTATATGGAACGTATAAAAAGTAATAAATAATATAAAAAGAGTGTTACAGTTCTTGCTGTAGCACTTTTTCAATATTAATATAAAAAATATTTTAAATAACTTGAAAAAAATACTAAACTATAGTAAGATATATGTGTAAATAATAAAGAGGAAATGATGTATAAATGGAGCATAAAGTAAAAAGAAACAATAAATTTTTTAAGAGGTTTTATCCTACATATATATATGAAAAAGTTGAAGATATTCCTTATGATTTAATAAAAAAAGAAAAAATAGAACTTATAATACTAGATATGGATAATACTTTAATAGATAATAATAAGAAATATAATAGCTCATTAAAAGAATGGATTAAAAACATGAAAGATAATAACATTAATCTTTGTATATTAAGTAATTCACCTTTTGGTGAAAAAGTAAAACAAATAGCTGGAGAACTTAATATGTCATATGAATTTAATGCTACAAAGCCATTACTTAAAGGGTTTAAAAAAGTGATAGAAAAAAATGATGTGAAAAGAGAAAATGTACTTATGATAGGAGACCAAATATTTACTGATGTTTGGGGAGGAAATAGAATTGGTTTAAAGACTATACTAGTGACACCAATAAATAAGAGTGAATCAATACTTAGTAAAGTAAAAAGACCATTAGAAAAATTAATTTTAAAAAAATATAAAGATGAGGGTGAAAACAAGTGATAATATATTATATTATATCTTCTATAATCGCTATAGTATTTGGACAATTAGCAGGGCATTTAAATAAAAAATTGCCACCAGTGGTATCTGAAGAAATAACATATAAAGAATTTTTTAAATCTTTAAAAAATGGATTTAGGATAGATTTGTTGTTTTCAATAGTCTTTTTAATAATATTTAATTTATTACTATATTTTAATGGCTTTAGTGTTACATTAGTGTTATATTTTGTAACAGTATTTTCATTAAGTTTAGCTTTTAGTATTGACTTTAAATATCAATTAATTCCAGATGAAGTAGATGTTTTAATTGGAATATGTGGTATAATTAATCTTGTATTAAATATATCAAACTGGTGGGATTATTTAATTGGAGCAGCAATTGGTGGCGCAATATTTTATTCTTTAAATTTAATTGCTTTAATTATATTAAAAAAAGAAGGTATGGGACTTGGCGATGTAAAACTTATGGCGGCATTAGGTCTTTTATTTGGAATAAAGAACATACTAGTAATAACTCTTGTATCTTTCTTTATTGGAGCAATTATTGGAATAATAATTATGATAATAAAAAGAAAAGAAAAAGAAGAATATATAGCCTTTGGACCTTTTATTGTTATAGCAACAATATTATTAATGTTTACAGGAGCTGATATTATAATTGAAATTTTTATTTCTTTTTGTAGTAGTTTAGGATTTATGATTACTGATTGTATATATTGGTTAATGGAGAAAATTAATTAGTATGGAAGAATATGAAATTAGTATAAATAAAGTAAAATATAAATTTTATATACCAAATAGTAAGGAACAAATAAGAGATGTAGTTATAATATGTTTAGGTGTTACAACTAAAAAATATAAGGAAAAATTAAATAATATTGTAAATGACCTTTTATTAAACAACTATGTTGTGGTTTGCTTTGACTTTATACAAACACCCAAATATGGACATTTTTATAATGAGAAATTATGTTTATATAAGTTTGAAGAAAAATTAAGTTTAATTTATTTTTTTATAAAAGAAAGACATCAAAAATATAACATAAATGTATTATCAGCAGGTTTTGGAGCGTATGTTACTTTAACTTCTATTTTAGACTTAAATTTAAGTTTTAATAAAATAATACTTATTGCTCCAGCAATTAATATGAGAGAACTTTTTAAGACAAAATTAGCAAAGAACGATTTAGTAGATTTTTATAAAATTAGCACAAAAGGTTTTAATAATGAAAAAATGGAAGAGATAATAGATTTTTATAACGAACTAACAATAAAAGATTTGTTTAAAAGAGATAGATATATTAGTAATTTAGTTATATTTCATGATAAGGAAAATAATGTTATACCAATTGAAGATAGCATATTTTATATAAATAAAATGTGTAAAAATTCCAAGATTATAAAAGTAGATGTAAATTTTAATTTAAATTATGATATTATAAAAGAATTAAATGATAATTGGTGATATAATGATTAAATTTGGAGTAGCAGGAAATCCACAGGATTTTTATGATAAAAATAATAAAGCATCAGAGCAAATGCCTAAATATTTAAGTAATATGGGACTTGATGCATATGAGTATCAATGCTCTAGAGGTGTTAGAATAAGTGATGATAAGATAGAAAAAATTAGAAATGAGTCAGAAAAGTATGGAATAACACTAAGTATTCATGCACCTTATTACATTTCTTTATCTACACAAGAAGAGGAAAAAAAGATATCAACGATAAAATATATAACAGATACAATGATGGTAGCTAAAAAAATGGGTGCAAAAGAGGTTGTGGTACATGCTGGTTCACTTCTTAAATTAGATAGAGAATATGCAGTAGAAAGTGCTTGCAAATTACTAAAAGAAGCATATACCACAGCTGATGAATTAGGACTTTCTGATATAACAATATGTCCAGAAACAATGGGAAAATTAAATCAATTAGGTGATAGCAAAGAAATAATTAAGATGTGTAAAGTAGATGATAGACTTATTCCTACTATAGATTTTGGACATTTATATTGCAGAAGTCTTGGAAAACTTAATACATATGAAGAGTGGTTAAAAGAGTTAAAAATGTACATAGAAGAGTTGGGATATGAAAGAATGAAACATTTCCATAGCCATTTTAGTAAGATGTTATATACTAAAAATGGAGGAGAGAAATGTCATGTTACATTTAATGATAAAGAAGCAGGTCCTTCATTTTACGATGTGGCATGTGTATTAAAGGAACTAAAGTTAGAACCTACAATAATATGTGAGTCTGCTGGGACTCAAAGTATTGATGCAAAGAATATGAAAGATATATATAATAATATTTAAAAAGGAGATTATATGAAAAAGGTAGAATTATTAGCTCCTGCTGGAAGTTTAGAAAAAGCAAAAATTGCTTTTATGTATGGAGCTGACGCAGTATATGCTGGTACATCTAAATTATCGCTTAGAACAAGAGCAGAGATAAATAGTGATACTTTAGAAGAAACAATAAAATATGCACATAGTATAGGAAAAAAAGTCTACGTTGCATTAAATATATATGCTATGGACGAAGATTACGATGAAATAGAAAGTGAAGTTAAAAGATTAGATGATATAGGAGCAGATGCTATTATTGCAAGTGATGTTGGAGTAATAAATACTATAAAAAAAATAGCACCTAATATGGAAATTCATATAAGTACACAAGCAAATACTGTAAGCCTTCATGCAGCAGAGTTTTGGAGAAATTTTGGTGCAAAAAGGGTGGTTATATCAAGGGAACTAAGTAAAGAAAAAATAGAATATATAATGAAGAATAAGCCTGAAGATTTAGATGTTGAAATGTTTATACATGGGGCTATTTGTTATGCATATTCAGGAAGATGTTATTTAAGTAAATATCTAGCAAATCGTTGTGCAAATCAAGGTGATTGTGCTCAACCATGTAGATGGGAGTATAATATAACTGCAAGTGAGGTAAATAATCCAGAAAGTAAAATAAATATTGATTATGATGAAAAAGGAACATATCTTTTCTCGTCAAAGGATATGTGTTTAATAAAACAAATACCAACAATTATAGATATGGGTGTTGAAAGTTTAAAAATAGAGGGAAGACTCAAAACAGAATATTATTTAGCAACAGTGGTAAGAACGTATAGACAAGCTATTGATGAATATTATGAGTTAAAAAAGCAGGGTAAAGAAAAAGATTTTATTTCAGATAAATATTTAGAAGAGTTAGAAAAAGTTAAAACAAGAGGACTTTCGGAATTTTATTTTTCTGATAGTAATAATCAAGATATACATGATTTGGATGGCAAAAGTGAAAATATGAATTATGAATATGGTGCTAAAGTAATTGAAAGAATTGATAAAAAAAACAATATTTATTTAGTTGAAATTAAAAATAAATTAAGCATAGGAGATAGTCTTGAAGTATTGTTTCCAAATACATTAGAGAAAGGTATATTTACAATAGAAAAACTTTTTGATGTTGAAACTAATGAAAAACTACAAACCATAAATCCAGGAAAAAAAGGACAAAAGGTAAAAATTGTTATACCATTTGATAAATTAATGTCTGGGACCGTTATACGTAGAAAAAAATAATTGGAGGAGTTTATATGTTCTGTAAAAATTGCGGAGAGTATATAAGAAGTAAAAGTAATTATTGCCCTAGATGTAAAGAAATGCTTATATATTCCAGAAAAAATGATTTAGATAAGGAGTTAACTGAAGAATTATATGAGGAACATGATAAAAGTAGTTTTGGTTTAATATTTATTTCTTTTGTTATACCTATAATAGGTTTTATACTTTATTGCATAAATAAAGCTCATTTACCCAGAAAATCTAATGTAATAATGGCTAGTACAATATTAGGCTGTATTGTATGGTGTGCAATGGCGTTATTCTTTAACGTAGTATACGGTATGAATACTGATATATTTTCTTCTATGCAAGAATTTATAATGAGTACTTTATGATAAAAGGAGAATATAAAACTTATGGATAAAACCAATAGAAAAACTTTAGGAATAATAGCTTTTCTTAGAAAATTTATAAGTGTATTCTTTTCGCTATTTTTTAATATATATATATTAAAAATGGTTAATAATGATATAAGTTTTGTAATGAAATATAGTCTATATTTTGTGATAACACAATTTATCTTTGAATATTTAATTTTAAAAATTATAAATTCGATAAATGCTAAGCATATATATTGACTTAGTTTTCCTTAGTTATATATGAATAGGAGTAGATGTATTCTCCATTAATGCAGACAATACTGGCATGAGTATTTCTGTTATAACCATAAAGTAGGTTAAAACTTTGAAATAGTTGATTTTTCAAAATATCAGCCAATACACCTACATGATATTGATACTTTAAATACATATTTAAAAATTAAATTATTAAAAGGCTGCTTAATATCTTTTCCGTAACGGAAAAAATATTTAGTGAAGAGGCTGGCTATGAAAGAAATAAAAAGAGATGGATATCTAAATAAAATTATTGATAAAGGAGAAAATGGTTCAATAAAAATTCTACCAAAGTTAAATTTTATTTTGTGAGATTTGAATTTGAGATAGTAATAATGCCATTATCTCTTTTTTTGTGATTTCTAAAGAATAGCATGAAGTTTTTATTAGTAAAAATACTCATAAATTATTAATTAGATTATGAATAATTTGTACTTAAATAATATCACGTGTTACAAAAAGTTTTAAATTCTAATAAAATATTGCATTTAGAACAAATGTTTGATATAATAAATGTGGTGATTTGTATGAGAGAAATACTTCATTGTGATTTAAACTCTTTTTTTGCTTCTGTTGAATGTTTAAAAAGACCTGAATTAAAAAAAGTACCGATGGCTGTAGCAGGTGATCCAAAACTTAGACATGGAATAATTTTAGCTAAAAATGAACTCGCTAAAAAATATGGAATATATACTCCTGAAACTGTTTATTCTGCTTTAAAAAAATGTCCAAAGTTAGTACTGGTAAAAGGAAATTATTCCGATTACCAAAAATATTCAAAAATGGTAAATAATATTTATCTTAAATATACTGATAGAGTAGAACCTTTTGGTATAGATGAATCTTTTCTAGATGTTACTTCAAGTTTAAAGTTATTTAATATGACATCTGTCGAACTTGCAAATAGAATAAGAGAAGAGGTAAAAAACAAAATAGGTCTTACTATATCTGTAGGTGTTTCATTTAATAAATCTTTAGCAAAACTTGGAAGTGATTTAAAAAAGCCAGATGCTGTATCTGAAATTCCTTATCAAACTTTTAGGAAAGTTATATATCCATTACCTGTTAATATGCTTTTGTATGTTGGAAAATCTGCAAATATTACATTACAAAAATTAGGAATAAAAACTATAGGAGATTTAGCTACATATAACAAAAACAGATTAATTAAAAAAATGGGGAAATTAGGTGAAATGATATATAATTATGCAAATGGAATAGATTATGAAGAAGTAAGAAAATTTGATGAAAAAACTTTGCCTAAGAGTGTGAGTAAAGGAGTAACTTTTGCAAAAGATATTGAAAATAGAGAAGAAGTTATAAAATGTATAAAGAAATTATCGGATATAGTAGCTTTTAGTTTAAGAAAAGATAATTTAAAATGTAGTACAGTTAGTATATCTATTAAGTATAGCAATTTTTCTGTTATAAATAGGCAAAAGAAAATAATTAGTACTGATTTGTTTCAAGATATATCAAAAGCTGTAATCAAATTATTTAATGAAAATTATACTATTGGAAAAGTAAGGGCTATAACAGTTGGAGTAACAGATTTAAAAAGTAATCTTGATGAGATACAACTTAGTTTATTTGATAAAGAGGATGAGAAAAGTAATATAAAATTAGAAAAGATATCAAGAAAAATAGATGATTTAAGATTGATATATGGTGAAGATAAAATAAATTTTGGAAGTGTGATAAAATAATAAAAAAATCCTATAGAAACTATTGTATCTATAGGATTAAAAGATTAAGATTCAGGAATGATGATTTCATCATCATCATAAAAATCTTTAATAAGTTGCATAATCTTAGATACTTTTTGTTCTCCAGGATTTGCATAGGTGAAATCTTTAAGAAACACTGTATATGTTTCTTTTATATCGTTATATGCTTTTGCAAAAAGTCGGCAGAAATATGGATAAGGATAAGCAGCGGATCGAATTGAAGATGGATTTGAATAATAAGGGTGTATTACCTGTAATATATTAAACAAACGGTAAATTCTAAGTTCATCTTGGTAAAACATATCGTAGTCTTCATGGCAACCTCTTATTGGATCTTCCATTGAAGCGATTTGTTCGCGAAGCTCTAGTGGAAGTTCTGGATATTCGATTGCAATATCATCTGATACCTCTTTTATTCTTTCTTCTTCTTGAAGTGTGTAATTAAGATGAAATTGCATGAATTTTGGTTTATTTGCCAAATTTTTCTTTTCTTTCTCCTTTTTCATTAAATTTGCTACATTTTGATTTGTTGGAAAATGCATAGTAATCCTCCTAAAAATTATTTTAGTTGTTAATTTATGTTGACATAAATATTATAACATGCTTTCCTTAACTTGTCAAGTTCTATTCTTTTATCTTTATACCCAGAAGTTTAACATATTCTAAAGCTTGATACTCTGTCAGTATAACACCTTTTAAATCTTTTTCAAAAAGGGTTAAGCCGTTTATATTACAAGTAGAAAAATCTACATCATATAGTGAAGTGTTTGAAAAATTAGAATAAGAAAGATTAGAAGCTTCAAATATGTTATTTTTAAATTTGCAATTTTGTATAGAAGATTCTCTTAAAAGAGAATTGTTAAAATAAGAATTATATACTCTTGCTTCATCTAATATTAAATTATCTGCTTTGCAATTTAATATATTTACTTTATCAAAGTGGTTTAAAGAAAAATTAATACCTATTA
>CAZTVT010000037.1:0-11330 GCA_964617175.1 uncultured Clostridium sp. | reverse complement strand
AATGATAAAGTAATATTAATAGCAGGAGGCTATGATAAAAATATACCATATGAACCATTATCTCCATATATATTGGAAAAAGTAAAACATCTTATTTTAATTGGAAAAACAGCTACTAAGATACGTAATGCTGTTATAGCTGAAGCTAAAAAGAAAGAAGTGGAGTTAAAAGAAATTCTTGATATTGTAGAATTTAACACATTAGAAGAATGTGTAAATTATGCAAATAAAATTGCAAAAGAAAATGATATTGTTGTAATGTCACCTGCTAGTGCGTCATTTGATATGTATAAAAATTTTGAGGAAAGAGGCAATCACTTTAAAAGATTGGTTGGCAAGTTATAGTAAAAAGTGAAAAACACTTGAAAAAGTAAATTTTATATGGTAAAATGTATATAATACTAAAAGAGCAATATTGCTTTAAAAAGTTGGAGTACCCAAGCCTTAGTGGGAATTAAAAAAGTTGGAGTACCCAAGCCTTAGTGGGAATTAAAAAAGTTGGAGTACCCGAGCCTTAGTGGGAATTAAAAAATAAAAGGAAGTTCATAAGAATTTCCTTTTATCTATATATAGGGGGATAAATGAAAAAATTAAAGCTTTACTTTATTCAAAGTGAATATATAGACTATTTAAGAAAATATGATAATATAGTTGCATATAACAAAGTACCAAATAGACCATATATTGGAGTTGTATATACATATAACGGATTTAATTATTTTGCACCTTTAAGTTCACCAAAGAAAAAACACATTGCTATGAATGCAAATATGATTGATATTTTTAAAATAAAAGATGGTGAACTTGGAATTGTTAATATTAATAACATGATTCCGTGTGTCATGGAAGTATTAACAGAAGCTATTCCTAATATTACTGATAAAAGATATAAGGCTTTGCTTGAAAACCAATTAAGTTATATAAATTCTAAAAGGGATATATTGTTAAAAAAAGTAAATAATTTTCAAAGTAGGTATAGAAATGGATTTTTGCAAGATAATATAATGAAAAGATGTTGTAATTTTGAGTTACTGGAAGAAAAAGCTTTAGAGTATGAAATAAAATAAGTATGTTAAAGGTATAAAAATCTATGTAATATAGAGATTTATATCCTTTTATAATAAGTTTTATAATGTTAAATAATAAATCTAGGGTAGTTTATAAAAAGGAAATAAGATGAGTTTGCTTGAATAAAATTGTCTAAAATCAAGAAAAAGATTACATAACACTTGACTTTTGGTAAAGAATTTGGTAAAATAATAATGTAGGAACATTTTGTTCTTCGAATAATTAATTCGGAGGGCAACCTCCGAAAAAATACTAAGGAGGAAGTTAAGTGGATTACATTCATTTAAAAGTATTGGTAAAAAGTCGTAATATAAGCGACTTAAAGTTAGGTTTAGGAAAATCAGCTCTAGAAAGAGCTGGAATAAAAACAGTTGGCGAGGTTTTGGAATTAATAGACAATAAAAGTTTGTTGACAGTTGAAGGAATTGCTTCAAAAACCGCCACTCAAATTGAAAAAAAGGTTCAAGTATCACTTGCAGCTTGGGAAAAAGAAATAAAACTTTTCAAGAAATTGCCTCCTAACCAAGAAGAATGGCCTTATTTCTTAAGACTTTATCGTGCTATTTTTCGGCAAGGACAGTATACTGAGGGTTCAATTGATTCCGATATAATGATAAAAGCAATGTATAAATTACCTTTCCTTGAATATCAGATTATTAAGCTCAGATTTGCTTTATTTGATGGTAGATACTGGGAGGCAGAAGAAGTTGCTAATGAGGTTAACAACTCAAAAAATTATATCCTTATCAAAGAAAAAATGGCTTTAAAGAAACTTAAAAATTTTTTGATTAGGGAAAAAGCAAGAGCTGAAGCTATGTTATTGGAAAATAAAAACTCATTTAAAGTATTAAGATATGATGAAGCTTTGTGGGAAGAGTATAATAATAACCGTCAACAAGCTATAGATGAAGGTGATGAGGAAACTCTTAAAAATATGGTTATAGAAAATGAAGACTATACACTTACAAGGTATATTAAAGACCCTAAAAACTTTGTCGATATTGCTCTTCAAAGTAAAATCGATAGTATAGTAAAAGTTGCTTTTAATCATATTAAAGATCCCGTTATATGGAATGAGACATATGAAAAAATTGAAGAAAGTAAGTTAAAGCAAGAGATAAAGAAGGACAGAGAAAGAAAAGAAATAAAAGTAATTTTTTAACATTAAAAAAAGGTATAAAAATCTATGTAATATAGAAATTTATACCTTTAATTTTTTGAATAATGAAAACTTTGTAATTTTTTTGCTAAAATACTTGACATATTAAAATAAAAGATGTAATATATATATGCAAGTTAGCACTCCAAAGCTTAAAGTGCTAACTAGGTGATGATATGAATTTGGATGATAGAAAGAAAAAAATATTGTCGTCTGTAGTTGAAGATTATATTATTTCTGCAGAGCCTGTAGGTTCAAAAACTATTATGGAAAAATACCATTTAGAATATAGTTCTGCAACAATAAGAAATGATATGAAACTTTTAGAAGAGGGTGGATATTTAGAGCAACCACATGTATCTGCTGGAAGAATACCTTCAACTAAAGGATATAGATATTATGTTGATAATCTTATGAAAGAAAAAAAACTTTCTATGATTGATATAAACTATATTGATAATAGTATAACTGGTTTTGGTGATACAGAGAAACTTTTTGAACAAGCTGCAGATGTCGTATCTAAGATTCTTCTTAGACCTACACTTCTTACAATAAAAACAGATGATTTATTAGAAAATATAAAAATTGTAAAGATATCAGATAAAGTAATTTTAATAGTTTTAATGTCAAAAAATGGAACTATAAAAGATTGCATTGTAAAACTTACAGATGAATTAGAAGAAAGTACAATTGAGGAATTATCTAATGTCCTAAACAAA
The DNA here is from genome assembly GCA_964617175.1 of uncultured Clostridium sp. Taxonomy (GTDB): domain Bacteria; phylum Bacillota; class Clostridia; order TANB77; family CAG-465; genus CAG-465. The sequence goes on along the minus strand of CAZTVT010000037.1, from coordinate 8,384 downwards.
AATTTAAGAGGAACTCCATTTGAAAAATTAAATTTTGTACTTAGTAATATGATAGCAAAAGAGCTTACTTCTTTTTCTTTTGTTCTTGCTAAAATATGTGAAAGTATAAAATACGAAATGTCGAAAGAATCTAATAAGTTAAGTGCAAACTTTGCTTCAATACTAGATTTACCTGAATTTTCTGATATTGAAAAAGCCAAAAATTTTGTAAATATGTTATCTACTAAAGATATTATTGATTCTACTTTAGAAAAAGCCAAAAATAATGAGCTTGGAATAATAATAGGTTCTGAGAGTAAAGAAATGCTACTAAAAGATTATAGTATAATTTCTTTAGATATAGAAACAGATAATAAAAAACTTGGAAAGATCTCTGTTGTTGGTCCAAAAAGAATAGATTATTCTAAAACAGTGGCTACATTAAAATATATAGATAGCAAACTAAAAAATATATTTAATAAAAATAAAAAAGAAGGTGAGGAATAGATATATGGGGAAAAATAAAGAGAATATACAGAATGAAGATTTAGCAAATAATGATGATATAAAACAAGATGGAATTATTGATAAAGATGAGTATATTGCTAAGCTTAATGACGATCTAAATGAACAAAAGAAGAAGGCTGATGAGTATTTTGAACACTTAAAACGTAATATGGCTGAATTTGATAATTTCAAAAAAAGAATTAATAAAGAAAAGGATAGTATGTATTATACAATAACTGCTGATTTAATTTCAGATTTGTTACCTATTATAGACAATTTCGAAAAAGCTCTTAATATAGAATGTAAAGATAAAGAGTACAAAAGCGGTATGGAAATGATATATACTGAACTTGTAGGTTTATTAAACAAAACAGGTGTAAAAGAAATTGAAGCTTTAGGAAAAACTTTTGATCCAAATTTTCATGAAGCAGTTATGCATGAAGAAGATAGTAAAAAAGGTGAAAAAGAAATTGTTGAAGTTTTTAGAAAGGGCTATATAATAAACGATAGAGTAATTCGTCATTCTATGGTAAAAGTAGCCAATTAAATTGGATTATTACTTAAATTATTGTATATATAGGCATAATTTAAGTATAATATAAATAACTTTGTTTTTTAGGAGGTATTAATATGTCAAAAGTTATAGGTATAGATTTAGGAACAACTAACTCTTGTGTTGCCGTTATGGAAAATGGTGAACCAGTAGTTATACCAAATGCGGAGGGTGCAAGAACTACTCCTTCAATAGTAGCATTTACAAAAAATGGAGAAAGATTAGTAGGGCAAGTTGCTAAAAGGCAAGCGGTTACTAATCATGATAGAACAATAATCTCTATTAAAAGAGATATGGGAACTGATAAAAAAGTAAAAATTGATGATAAAGATTACACACCACAAGAAATATCAGCTATGATACTTCAAAAATTAAAAACTGATGCAGAAAATTATTTAGGCGAAAAAATAACTCAAGCAGTTATTACTGTACCAGCATATTTTAGTGATTCTCAAAGACAAGCAACAAAAGATGCCGGAAGAATAGCAGGACTTGAAGTTTTAAGAATTATAAATGAACCAACTGCTGCATCTCTTGCTCACGGATTTGATAAAGATACAGACCAAAAAATAATGGTATATGATCTTGGTGGTGGAACATTTGATGTATCTATACTAGATATTGGTGATGGTGTATTTGAAGTTATGGCTACATCTGGTAATAATAAATTAGGTGGCGATGACTTTGACCAAAAAATAATTGATTATTTAGTAGAAGAATTTAAGAAAGATAATGGAATAGATTTATCAAAAGATAATATGGCTATGCAAAGATTAAAGGAAGCTGCTGAAAAAGCTAAAATCGACTTATCTGGTGTTATGCAAGCCCAAATTAATCTTCCATTTATTACTGCTGATTCAACAGGACCAAAACATTTAGATATTACTCTTACAAGATCTAAATTTGAAGAATTAATTGCTGATTTAGTTGAATCTACTGTAGAACCAGTAAATCAAGCAATGAAAGATGCTGGACTTACATTTGATAAAATAAATAAAATTTTACTTGTTGGGGGCTCAACTCGTGTACCACTAGTACAAGAAACAGTTAAAAGAATAACTGGAAAAGAACCATATAAAGGAATAAATCCAGATGAATGTGTTGCAGTTGGTGCTGCTATACAAGGTGGTGTTTTAACAGGTGAAGTAAAAGATCTTGTATTACTTGATGTTACACCTCTATCACTTGGTATTGAAACTTATGGTGGTGTATTTACAAAATTAATTGAGAGAAATACAACAATACCAACTAAAAAATCTCAAATATTCAGTACTGCTGCTGATGGTCAAACATCTGTTGAAGTACACGTATTACAAGGTGAAAGAGAGATTGCATCATATAACAAAACTCTAGGTAGATTTAGTTTAACAGGAATTCCACCAGCACCTCGTGGTGTTCCTCAAATCGAAGTTACATTTGATATTGATGCTAATGGTATAGTTCATGTTAGTGCTAAAGATATGGCTACAAATAACGAACAAAAAATTGCAATTACTGCAAGTACAAATCTTACAGAAGACGAGATAAAAGCAGCAGTAAAAGAAGCAGAAGCTCATGCTGCAGAAGATAAGAAGAAAAAAGAAGAAGTTGAAGTTAGAAATAACGCAGATTCTTTAGTATATAATACTGAGAAAACTTTAAAAGAACTTGAAGGGAAAATTTCAGATGAAGAAAAATCAAAAGTTGAAGCAGAACTTTCTAATGTTAAGAAAGAGCTTGAAGGAAATGATATAGACAAGATAAAATCAGCTTCAGAGAAATTAACACAAGTATTTTATGATATTTCTTCTAAGCTATATTCTCAAGCACAAGCAGCAGGTGAAAATAATAGTGATAATGCTAATACTTCATCTGATACTAACAATGCAGATGAAAATGTAGTTCATGATGCTGATTATAAAGTAGAAGACGATAATAAAAAAGAATAATTTAGTATTAAATAACTAAGGGTGGGAAAGAGTATATAAATTCTTACCACCCTAATTTTGAAATAGGGGGAATTTTTAGTGGCAGAATCAAAGGATTATTATAAAATATTAGGGGTATCAAAAGATGCTACTGATGATGAACTAAAAAAGGCTTTTAGAAAATTAGCAAAGGAAAACCATCCAGATGCACAGCATGATGAAGCTTCTAAAAAGCAAGCTGAAATTAAATTTAAAGAAATAAATGAAGCATATAGTGTTCTCTCTGATAAAACTAAACGAGCTCAATATGATAGATTTGGTTCTAATTTTGAACAAGCAGGATTTGGCGGACAAGGAGGCTACTATTCTAATGGATTTGGAGGATTTGATTTCTCTGGATTTGGTAATGGAATGGGAGTTGATATAGATCTTGATGACATTTTAGGTAGTGTATTTGGAGGAGGCTTTGGAGGAGGATTTAATTCTAGTAAAAAGCAAGGACCTACAAAAGGTGCAGATTTAAGATATAATATGAATATTTCTTTTGAAGAAGCTGCTTTTGGAACAACAAAACAGATAAACATCACAAGAAATGAAAAATGTTCTACTTGTAGTGGTAGTGGTGCAAAACCTGGTACAAATCCAGTTACTTGTGATAAATGTGGTGGTAAAGGTAAGGTACAAACAACTCAAAACACAATAATGGGCACTTTTTCTACTGTAAAAACTTGTGATAAATGTGGTGGTACTGGAAAAGTAATTCCTACACCTTGTGAGACTTGCTCAGGTAAAGGTACTATTAGAAAAACAAGAAAAATAGATATAAAAATCCCTGCAGGAATTGATAACGGTCAAGCAATTTCTTTACGTGGAGAGGGAGATGCTGGTAAAAAAGGTGGACCAGCAGGTGATTTATTTGTTGTAGTAAATGTATTATCACATCCTATCTTTAAAAGAAAAGGATATGATATTTATGCTGACATAAAAGTTCCATATACAAAACTTGTTCTTGGGGGCACTATAAAAGTACCAACTTTGGAAGAAGATAGTGAAATTAATATACCAGAAGGAACACAAGTTGGATCTACTTTTAAGCTAAAAGATAAAGGAATTCCAAATATTCATGGCAAAGGTAGAGGAAACATTGAATATACTATAAACGTAGATATTCCAAAACGTTTAAATGATAAACAAAGAGAAATTTTAAAACAATTTGCTGATCTTATGGGTGAAGAAGTACAAACTAAGAAAAAAGGTTTTTGGAATAAATAACTGCAATCTATAAAAAATATATTTTAAATTAATAATAAAAAATCGTTGAAATTACATTTGCAAAATCAACGGTTTTTTATTTATTTTTTACTTTATAAATTTTTTATTTAAAAGGAAATTCTTTACCTTCAAGGAGTTTTTTGTCAACATCCAAAAGATGTATTTTATATCTTTTTGCTGCATTGGAAAAATCTCCTAATTTTTCATCTTTAAAACTTTCTGTAATTTTTGGCCACCTTCCATATGTATCATAAAATTCAATTAATAGTAAAGTCTTTTTATGATATATAGATTGCTTATATGTAGAATTAAAATAGATATTTTCTTTTATTGCCTTTTTATCATTATTTGAAAGCTTATTATCTAATTTCCCTTTTTTTATAGCATTTGCAAATTTATAGATGTTGAAATCTCTATAAAATTCATCAGTATAAGGATATCTTTCATTAGTGTTTAAAAATTCTAATAAAAGTAAAACTTTTTTGTGAAAAACACTTGTAAAAAACTCCATTTTTGGTAGCATATTATGATAATAATCATTAAGTTTTATTCTATCATAAAAGATATTACGAGCAAAATTTCCAATATTTATTTCTTTATAACATTCGTTTGAATATGGCCATCTCCCTTTTGTCTTATGAAATTCAATAAGAAGTTCTACATTGTTTTTTCTTTTTTCAGTCATTTTATTCCCATCTTAAAAATTTTTATTGGTTTTTATAACAATAATGCTTTTATTATATCATCTGATATTATCACTGTCAAAATTAACATAAGTTAAAAAGTTCAAAATCTAAATTATAGACATATAAATAAATTTGATATATAATATATAATATTTAAAATTATTTTAGGAGGTTATATGGCAAGAAGGTTTATTGTAGATAATTCTGATATAAAGTATTTTTCTAAAGATGAAAATATAATGGAAATAAAAGGAAAAGAAGTAAAGCATATACAGGTTTTAAGATATGATGTGTCCGATATTATAATTGTAAACGAGTACGTATGTAAAATAGTAAAAATGCATAGCAATTATATAGAACTTCAAATTATAAGCAATGCAAAAAAACAGGGAGAACCTTTTATTAACTTGAGTTTGTTTGTTGCACTTTTAAAAGGCGATAAAATGGATCTTGTCATACAAAAGGCTGTAGAACTTGGAGTTAAAACTATAGTTCCTTTTATATCTAAAAATACAATAGTAAGACTTGACGAAAAATCAAAAGTAAAAAAGAAAAGTAAATATCAAATAATAGCAAACGAGGCTTGTAAGCAATGTGGTAGAACAGACTTAGTCAGAGTAGAGGAGATAATTACATCTAATAATGAGTTGTTAGAAAGACTATCTGAATATGATGTTAATATTTTTGCTTATGAAAACGAAAATAAAAAGAGTAGTTTACACGAAACAATGGAATATGTAAATAAGAGAAAGTATAGAAATATATCGATGGTTATAGGACCAGAAGGTGGATTTTTAATAGATGAAGCAAAAGATATAAAATCCTTAGAAAATACTAAATGCATAAGTCTTGGAACTAGAATTTTAAGAGCAGAAACTGCTGCAATTAATCTTATATCTATAATAATGTATGAACTTGATAATTTTGATACTTTTGATACTTTAAATTGACGTGTTTTATAAAATAAAGAATAATATTAAAATTAGAGAGGTGATAAATTGGATAATAATATTGTATACTCACTAAAAAATGTAAAGAAAACATATTTAAGTGGAAGTGAAAAAACACATGCTTTAGATGGTATAAGCTTTGATATAACAAAAGGAGAGGTAGTAGTAATACTAGGACCTTCTGGTTCTGGTAAATCTACTATGCTAAATGTACTGTCTGGTATAGATATACCAACAAGTGGTAAAATAAAGTACTTAGATAAGGATATAAGTAAATTATCTGACAAAGAATTAACTATATATAGAAAAGAAAATTTAGGATTTATATTTCAATCATATAATTTAATACCAAATCTTACTATTTATGAAAATGTTGAATTAGGTGCTCATTTATCAGAAAATCCTTTAAATATTTATGAACTATTAGAAATTGTCGGATTAAAAGAAATGAAAAATAAATTTCCATATCAATTATCAGGTGGACAAATGCAAAGAGTAGCTATTGCAAGGGCTATTGCTAAAAATCCAAGTGTGCTTTTTTGTGATGAGCCAACAGGTGCTTTAGATGAGAAAATGGGGAAACAAACATTAAAATTAATACAGACTATTAATAAAAAATATGGTACTACTGTAATTATAGTTACTCATAATCCATCCATTGCTTATCTTGCAAATATGGTTATTAAAATGAATAGTGGAAAGGTATCTGACATTCATAGAAATGAAAAAGTTATGAATGCAGAAGATATAAGGTGGGCATAAAATGGGACTATTATTTTTAAATGCCTTAAAAGGCTTAAAGAAAAAGAAAGTACAAATGGCGGGTATAATTTTTTGCATACTTCTTGCTACTGGTATATATACTGCTATGAGTTCTGCTTTAGATAGAATGGAAGATAGATATCATAATTATTTAAGAGAGCAGAATGTTGAAGATTTTGCCTTTACTCCAAAAATTGATTATTCTAAAGATTATACTGTATCAGAAATAGAGGAACTCAAAAAAAATGAATTAAAAGATATTCCAGAAAATCAGATGGATATAGTAAATAAATATGAAATGACAATTGGAATTAGTGATTTGCCAAATTCAGATATATTATATCAATATATAGATTATATATTTAATTCTAATGGCGCTAACGACAAAAAGCTTAAAGAAAAGGTTAGCCCTGCTTTAGAAAAGTATGATTTTTCATATTATAAAGAAATTTCAAAAGTAGATACAGAAGACAAAAAATTATATAAAGCTATACCATATGATAAGAATAAGAATATAAATATCCCTTATCTTGTGGAAGGAAATATGCCTGAAAATAAAGATGAAATTACTGTGCTTCCAAGTTTTGCTAAAAATAATAATATAAATATTGGTGATAATTATAGTATTGGAGATAAAGAGTATAAAGTTGTAGGATTTGCATATTCACCTGATCATATTTTACCGATAATATCTATTAATAGTCCAATATTTAGTGAGAAGAATCATAATATTTCGTATATGACAAGTAGTACTTTTGAAGAATTTCCTGGCATAAAGGAAACAGCCTATGTAGGAGCTTTTAATGACAAAGATAAAATTCTTGATTTTGAAACTCTAAGTGATATGTTTAAGAATGATGAGAATATATCATTAGATGCTTTGTCTGCAATTAGAATATCAAGAGTAAATGCATTAGAATTGGAGATTAAAACTGATAGAGTTTTTGCTAAATATTTTATGTATTTATTACTTGCAATTTCAGTTTTTGTAATTATAGTAATTACAAAGAAAAGAATTGAGGATGAAAGGCTTCAAATTGGAGTTCTTAAAGCTTTAGGATATAATCGTATAAAAATTGCAATAAGTTATTTAGTTTATCCGATATTTGGAAGTATTATTGGAGGTGTCATTGGCTTTTTTGCAGGTGCTTTTGCGTCTGGATACCTTTCAAATATATACTTAAGTTATTTTAATATGCCTATAGATGGATATAGATTTAATATTAACTATTTACTTGAAGATATTTTTGTACCACTTATAATACTATCTATTCTTGCGTTTTTAATTGCTATATTTATGCTAAGAAAGAAACCATTAAAATTATTAAAAGAGGGGAGTAATTTAAAAGTTAATTTCTTTAGCAAATTTGTAACTTTTATAACAAAAAAATTACCATTTAAAACAAGATTTAGGTATTCGCTTGCTTCAAGGTCTTTAGGAAAACTTTTAATTGTAACTTTAACATCTTTTTGTACAGGGCTTCTCATAGTTCTTGTATTAATTGGACTTAATATATTTTCTTCAATGCTTGATAAAACTTTTGATGGAATGAAACTTAAAAATCAAGTAACATATATAGGAACAATGATTGGTTATTCTGATACTGAAGATTATATTTATACAACAAATATGACCTTAGAAGAAGTAATAAGCAGTAATGGTGATTCTCATAAAATTGAAAGAAAAAAAGAAGGTAGTGAAGATATTGAAGACTATACAGTAAATATAAATGGAATAGATAAAGAGCTAAGATTACTTGAAGCTAAA
>CAZTVT010000036.1:0-11397 GCA_964617175.1 uncultured Clostridium sp. | reverse complement strand
CTAATTTATTAGCATCTTCTACTTTTTTACCTAAAAGATAAGATACACCAAAAACATAAGATTAATATATAATATACTTGGTGAAATTATGAAAATAGAAGGAAAAGTATCAACAATAATATTTAAGAACGAAAGTAATTCTTGGACAGTTATGCTTTTAAAAAATAAATCAGATTATATAACAGCTGTGGGGCAGACTGATGGTTTGGAAGTTGGAGATGAAATTGAATTAGAAGGCGATATGACCACGCATAAAGTCTATGGTGAACAGTTTAAATTTAATACATATAAAAAAATACTTCCTAAGACAGATTCGGCATTAATACAATATATAGCAGATAATGTTGACGGTGTAGGAAAAAAGACAGCTAGAAATATAATTAATGTTTTTGGTGAAGATACAATTAACACTATCAGATTTAAACCTATAGAATTATTAAATATAAAAGGACTTAATGAAGAAAAAATAGAAAACTTAAGTATATTTTTCAATGAAGAATATGAAAGATGGAATGTAATTAATTTTTTAACAGATTTTGGAATATCAGTTGTAATGGCAAGTAAAATTTATCAAAATTTAGGTAATGATACTATCGATATTGTTAAAAAGAATCCATACAGTTTACTAATGTTTGTAAAGACACTCGATTTTAAGCAAGTAGATGAAATAGCTATGAAGTTAGGTGTTTTGCCGGTATCTGAAGACAGAATCGAATCTGGTATTATTTATTCACTAAATAGTGCTACTGAATTTGGTCATACTTGTTTAAAAGAAAATATTTTAATAGATTATGCAAAAAAAGTTTTAAATGTATCAGAGAGTGATATACAAAATGGTATAATAAGACTTGAACTAAAAGAAAAACTATATAGACAAACTGTTGAAGAAGATGAATACATATTTAGAAAAAGTTATTATCTGGCAGAAGAAAATATAGCAAATTATATTGCTTTAAAGAGTAAATCAAAAAATAAATTAACTGAGGATTATTCTAAATATATAGAAAAAATAGACAAGGAAGATAATATCAATTTATCAAAAGAACAAAAAGATGCAATAGTTGCGGCTCTTAGTAATGATATAACTATAATAACAGGTGGACCAGGTACAGGAAAAACTACAATAATAAAATGTATTATACAAATACTTGAAGATATAAATAAAAAATATGTTCTTTGTGCACCTACTGGAAGAGCTGCCAAAAGAATAACTGAAACCACAAAAAGAGAAGCAAAAACAATACATAGACTTTTGGAAATCACAAAGTTGGATAACGAAGATATAGATATGCTATATAATATAGATATTAAGACGCTTGAGGAAGAAGTAGTCATTGTAGATGAAGCTTCGATGATTGATACGATAATGATGAATAATTTGATTAAGGCTTTTAATAAAAATACAAAAGTTATTTTTGTAGGAGATGTTGATCAATTACCATCTGTAGGACCAGGTAATGTATTAAAGGATATAATATCGTCTAATACTGTAAATACTGTATATTTAAAACAAATATACAGACAAAGTGCACAAAGTGATATAATTTTAAATGCTCATAAAGTAAATGAAGGTAAATATCCAGAATTCAAAAATAATGATACAGATATGTATTTTATTCCTACAAGAAGTATAGAAGATACAATTTCTGAAATTTCCTCTCTTGTTAGCTACAGATTAGAAACTTATGCCAAATTTGATAAGTTAAAAGATTTACAAATTCTTACTCCAATGAAAAAAACATCACTTGGAACAATACAACTAAACACTATGCTTCAAGAGGTACTAAATCCACAATCTATTTCTAAAGACGAAAAAAGTATTGGAGAAAGAATTTTTAGAGTAGGCGATAAAGTTATGCAAATTCAAAATAATTATGATAAAAGATTTGATGTAAAAGGTGAAGCTAAACAAAACATTGAAGGAGTATATAATGGCGATATTGGGTACATAAACAAAATTGATAATGAAAATAAAGAACTTACTGTGATTTTTGATGACATAAGAGAAATATCCTATGATTTTGATGAGCTTGATCAACTAGAACATGCATATGCAACTACTATTCATAAAAGTCAGGGAAGTGAATTTAATTATGTTATTTTACCGTTGTATACTGGATATCCAAAATTATTTACACGTAATCTTTTATATACTGCTATGACTAGAGCAAAGAAAATGTTAATTATTGTTGGAAGTAATAAAATCATTAATTATATGGTTGATAACATTGATTCAAAAAATAGAATGACAGGTTTGAAATACAAAATATTAAAAAAAATTAAATAGCAAGTCAATTTTTGACTTGCTATTTGCTACTATGGGGACATTTTAATTAGTATACAATTATTAGTATTACATGTTTTTTCATAACAAAATGGTTTTGATGTTAGGTTAATAAATTTATCTATGCTAAGATAATTGCTATCAATTGTTGATACATAGAAAATTGCATTTAATTCTTGTGACTTGATTTTTAAGATTTTTATATCTTCTGGTAAAACAAGGTTCTGTGTTTCGATGGCCAATTTCTTTAACTCATCATATATTTTGTAATCGATAATTACTGAATTGGCATTAAAAGAAATCAGTATTGTAGCTATTTTAGATGCTATTTCCATAGAATCTGTATTTTTATCAATAAAAAACTTTGCCATGGTATCTATATTCATAATAAAACCACCTTTATATAAATTGTGATTACATTATATAATAAATCTACATAAAGTCAAATTTATTATATTTTTTTATAATAATCGCCATAATATTTTTTATGTTTATTGATAAATTATATTATTTATGTTAGAATTATTATAAAATAAGAGGTGATTTTTTTGAACGAATTAATTGAAGCAATATGCGATTATATTAGAAAACCATATACAGACTATGCAATTATGCTAAACGGTAAATGGGGAAGTGGAAAAACATATTTTTGGAATAATAATCTAAGAGATAAAATAGAAAAAATAAGCAATGATGGTAAAAAATATAAAACTATATATATATCACTTTACGGTGTTAACAGTTTAGAGGAAATAAGTAAAAAACTTTTTATTGAGACAAACCCAATGCTCAGTAAAACATTGAAAAAATTTGTAGATAATAAAAAAGGTAATTCAATACCAGAATATGTAAAAACAGGTCTTGATATGGCTAACCTTTTTGGTAGTATGAATTTTAATTCTGATAAAGTAGACTTTTCTAAGCTATTTACAGTTGATGATAAAGTGTTATGTTTTGATGATTTAGAAAGAGCAAATATTGATGTTATTGATATCTTGGGATATATTAATAATTTTGTAGAACATGATGGGATTAAAACCATAATTATATGCAATGAAGAAGAACTTGCAATTAAGTTTAAAAACGACAACATTGATTTTAAAAAATGGATAGCAACTTATGTTTTAGATAAGCAAGGTAGAATAGATAAAAAACCAATAACTGATATAACTAAATTTGTAGAAGATGATAGCTATAGAGACTTACTAGACAAAGAAGTATCATTTTTATTTGAAAAATCTAATGAATATCAAAGAATAAAAGAAAAATTAATTGGTGAAACTTTTGAATTTGTTCCTGAATATAAATATGTTTTAACTTCCATGATTAATAAATTTACATATAACTATGGACTATATGAGTTTTACAAAAAGAACTATGCTTCTATCGAAAATACATTTCTAAAAACTGACAGTAAGAATTTAAGAATATTAAAACATGCTCTTAATGACTTTGAAAAAATATATGATAATGTATTAAATGATTATCCAGACGTACCATATGAGTTACTTAAAGTAATGCTTAAATTTGCAATTGCAATTTCATATGAGATAAAAACAAATTCAAAATTTATTAACATTGAAGACAACGATGAATATGTTTCAATAATATTCACGTCTCAAATATTAAATGACACTAAGCAAATGTATTTAAGAGAATTTGATAATAAATATTTTTTAAACACTAATGTAAAGTATAGATTTTTTAAATTTATTGAAATGTATATTCGTACTCGCATTTTAGATGAGAAAATGTATAAAAAAAATATGGATGATGCAATAGAGAGTATTAATAAAACAAAAGATATACAAGATAAACAATATCTAAAACTTCTAAATGGTGATTATTGGAAACTTTCAGACTTTGATTTTGATTTCTTATGGAAGAAAGGCATTAATGAAGTAAAGTTTGGAAAGGTTGAATTTAAAGAATATGTTAGATTATTTTCTGTATATAAATATTTAATTAATATGAATCTAATAGATTATCCAATAGATGAATTAAAACAAAATTTTATACTTGGTATGGAAATAGCAGCGACAGAACATATTAATGATGTAGATATGTTAAAATCTCTTACTGAAAAAAATATAGAATTTAGTACGCAAGATACAGATATAAAAGAAATAAAAAAAGAATATGATAAAATTAAACAAAAAACAATTGAGCAAGTTGCAGCTAATCAAGCTAGTAGCTTATTTAAAAATTTACCAAATAATCTACCTAAATTTTATAAACAATTTACTGAAGAATATAAAGAAATACCTGTGTTTTCAAGGTATGATATGAACGATTTATATAAAAAGCTTTGTAATACTCCAAATTATGATTTAAATAATTTTATAAATATTTTGACTGTAAGATATGAAAAGAAGAAAAAAATGCTAAAAAGTGATTCAAGAAATTTAAAAAAGCTATGTGATATTATAAGAAATGATAAAGAAGAAAAAAATAATACAAAAATATTAAAAAATGCTTTACTTGAAAATATAGCAATTACTATAGAAGAGCTTGTTAAATAGTGTAATATTATACGTGTTGACAACAACACAAAAAGAGTATATAATACATATTAAGTTGTATTGTATACTCTTTAAGTTGTTATTTTGAAATTTCTGTAAAAAATTTCCTATGACTTATTATAAATTTTAATATAAAATTATATTAGGAGAAATCTAATTATTAAAATTTAAAAGTATAAATGCAATTTAATAACAGATAATATTATTAAATTACAACTTAGGAGGTTAAAATGAAAGCTACAGGAATTATAAGAAAAATTGATGATTTGGGTAGAATTGTTATACCCAAGGAAATCAGAAAAAGTTTACGTATAAGGGAAGGTGATCCCTTGGAGATTTACATAGAAAAAGATGGAGAAATCATCTTAAGAAAATATGCAACTATGGGAGATATGTTGGAAGTTGCAACTCAATATGCTGAAACTCTAAATAGAACTACTGACTTTGTAACATGTATAACAGACACAGAAACCATTATTGCTGTATCTGGAGCCTCTAAGAAAGAATATCTTGCAAAAGAGATTAGTGAGCATGTGCTAAATGTTATGGAGGATAGAGCAATTTGGTCTACGAAGGATGATAGAGTTATGCCGCTTATTATTGGAGATAGTATACTTAAATATCGTTCGCAAATAATAGCTCCTATAATTTGCGATGGTGATGCTGTAGGAACAGTAATTATGTTTTCTACTGAGTATGATAAGCCCATAACTAAGGTTGAATACAAATTAGTACAAAATGCAGCTAATTTTTTGGCTAAACAAATGGAAACGTAAAAATATAGGTAATAGTTTTACCTATATTTTTTTGCACATAATAATTATTATGAGGTAAAAATGTTTATGTATATTCCAAAAAAGTCAAAAGAAATATATAATACTGTTATAGCACATAGAGGCTATCATGAAATTTATCCAGAAAACACTATAAAGTCATACATAGAAGCGATAAGACATAATATGGCAATAGAACTTGATATACGTATGACAAAAGATGGATATATAATTTGTATGCATGATAGATATACCAAGAGATTGCTTGGAAAAAAAGGAAAAACTTCAAATATGTATTTAAAGGAACTGAAAGAATGTAAAATAAAAAATAGTAATGAAAAAATTCCACTACTAGAAGAAGTATTAAAAGTTGTTAAAGGAAATGTTCCTTTATTAATAGAGGTAAAAGGATTTTTAAATAATCAATTTAATAAAAAGTTATTTTATTATATTTCTAATTATGACGGAAAAGTATATTTTCATGCAAAGAATGTGTTTACATATTTTATACTTAGAAGTATATGGGTGGATAAAGTTTTTTATATTCTAAATCCATTTAGGAAAAGGTTTAATTTTATAAAAACTAAATATTATAAAAATAAATTATCAAATAATTATAATTTAAATATATCATAATATTTAACATAATTTGTGTTTTTTTAAAATACTACTTGATTAATATTTTAAATTAATGTATAATTTTATTAGTATGTTATAGTCGAATTTTATAATATATAATATACTAATTAATAATAAAAATTATATAAAACTATAACTTTATACTAATTATATTATATATATAGTTTTGAACATTGAAAAGTAAATATTTGAAGGAGGAAAAAAATGTTATTTACAGTTTTAATACCTGTAATTGCATTTGCAGTAGCAGCTGTAATTTTTTTCTATATAGGTGTGGCTTACAGAAAAAAAATTGCAGAATCTACAGTAAACTCAGCTGAAGAACAAGCAAAAAAAATAATTGAGGATAGTAAAAAAGATGCTGAAAGAATGAAAAAAGATGCTATTTTGCAAGCAAAAGATGAAATGATTAAACAAAAAGATGAGTTTGAAAAAGATGCACATTACAGAAAGAAAGAATTACAAGATATTGAAAACAGAATTAATCAAAGGCAAGATTTAGTTGATAAAAGAGCTGCTTTGATTGAAGAAAAAGAAAACAATATTATTAAAAAAAGTGATGAATTACAGAAAAAAGAAAAAGATTTAGCAAAAGCTAAAGAAAGAGAATTAGAAGAATTAAGTAAAATCTCTAAAATGACAGTAGAACAGGCAAAAACTGAAATGATGCAAAAACTACAAGATGACATGAAACAAGAAATGGCAGGATTTATACGTTCTGAACAGGATAAGGCAAAAGAAATTGTAGATAAAAAAGCAAAAGAGATGCTAGTTAGTGCAATTCAAAAATGTGCTACTGACCATACTTCTGAGGCAACTGTTACAACGGTATCTCTTCCTAATGATGAACTAAAAGGAAGAATAATAGGTAGAGAAGGAAGAAATATAAAAACTATTGAAACATTAACCGGTATTGATCTTATAATTGATGATACTCCAGATGTAATTGTTTTATCAAGTTTTGATCCTATAAGACGTGAGGTTGCAAGAATTGCTCTTGAGAGATTAATTGCTGATGGAAGAATACATCCAGGTAAAATAGAGGAAATGATTGAAAAAGCAAAAACAGAAGTTGAAACTACAATAAAAGAAGAAGGAGAAAGAGCTCTTTTTGAAACAGGAGTAATAAATGTACATCCAGATTTAATTAAACTTCTTGGTAAATTAAAATATAGAACAAGTTATGGACAAAATGTTTTAAATCACTCTATAGAAGTTGCTAATATAGCAGGAACACTCGCTGTAGAACTTGGGCTTGATCCTACAATTGCTAAACGTGCTGGATTATTTCATGATATTGGTAAATCTTTTGACCATGATGTTGAAGGTACACATGTAAGTCTAGGAATTGACTTACTAAAAAAATATCATGAAAAAGATGAAACTATTTGGGGAATGGAAGCTCACCATGGTGACACTGATCCCAAAACCATTGAAGCAGTACTTGTACAAATTGGCGATATAGTTTCAGCTTCAAGACCGGGAGCAAGAAGAGAAACTGTAAGCACATACATTAAAAGATTACAAAAACTTGAAGAGATATGTAACTCATACAAAGGAGTAGATAAATCATACGCAATACAAGCTGGTCGTGAGGTTAGACTTATTGTAAAACCAGAAGAAGTAGATGATGCATCTATTACAATTATGGCAAGAGATGTTGCAAAACAAATTGAAAAGGAAATGGTTTATCCAGGACAAATTAAAGTTAATGTAATTCGTGAAAGTAGAGCAATTGATATTGCTAAATAGTAAATTTTATATAGTCAGGTAATTTATTTATCTGACTATTTTTTTTGTTTGCCTATTTACAAAAGAATATATATATTATAAAATAAAAATATGCATAACAGTAGTTAGTTTAATGAAGTGAAAAAAGCCACGATTAAGAAAGCTTATTAAAGAGGCTATTATAAATATAACTTACAAAATAGCAAAAAAAGAAGTAATGGAAAAAGTTAATTCTGCTGAAGAAATAGAAGGGGTTATATCAAGTACAACACAAGAAATGCTACTTGGGTATAAAAATAGGAAAGAGGGGAATAAATAGTTGGAAAATGTAATTGAAGTCAAAAACTTAACCAAGGAATATAAAAAAATAAAAGCAATTGATAATTTATCATTTGAAGTAAAAAAAGGTGAAATTTTAGGACTACTTGGTCCAAATGGAAGTGGTAAATCTACTACTATAAATTGTATTTTGTCACTACTTAAATTTAATAATGGTAGTATTAAAATATTTGGAGAAGAAATGAAACCAAATGCTTATGATATAAAAAGAAAAATAGGTGTAGTTTTTCAAGATATAGCAGTATTTAATGAACTTACAGTTTATGAAAATGTTGATTATTTTTGTGGATTATATATAAAAGATAAATCTACAAGAAAACAATATATAGCTGAAGCAATTTCTTTAGTAAGCTTAGAAGAGTTTAGAAAATTTTATCCAAAACAATTATCTGGTGGGCTTTTAAGAAGACTTAATATTGCATGTGGAATTGCACATAAACCTGAAATTATAATTTTAGATGAGCCTACAGTAGCAGTCGACCCTCAAAGTAGAAATAATATACTAGAAGGAATAAAAAAGTTAAGAGAAAAAGGGGCTACAATAATATATACAACGCATTATATGGAAGAAGTTGAAATAATTTGTGATAGAGTAATTATTCTTGATAAAGGTAAAATTTTAGCTAGTGGTACAACTGATAAGCTAAAGAAATTAGCAAGTATTGAAGAAAAGATAACGGTAGAAGTAAATAATTTAAGCGAAAGTCATATAGAAAAATTGAAGAAAAGTAAAAATGTAGCCGAAGTTACATATACAAATAATATTTTGTTAGTCACGTATAAAGAGGGTGATAATAATTTAGTATCACTAATGGATTATTTAAAAAAAGAGAGTGTAAAATATAATAAAATTTATTCTGAAAGACCAACATTAAATGATGTGTTTTTAGAACTTACAGGTAAGGAACTTAGAGATTAATGCTTTTTCACAATTTTAAATATACTCTAAAAACTCTCTTTAAAAATAAAATGTTAATATTTTGGACTTTTGCTTTTCCACTAATACTAGGCACTTTCTTTAAAATGGCTTTTTCTAACATAGAAACTAGTGAAAAATTAGATGTTATTGATATAGGTATAGTAAATGACAGCAATTTTGAAAATAACGTTATATATAAAGAAGCTTTTAAAACGTTAAGTGACGAAGAAAATGAAGATAGACTATTTAATATAAAATATGTAAATTTAGATGAAGCTAAAAATATGTTAAATAATAAAGAAATTACTGGATATTTAGTTATTGAAAATGATACACCAAAAATAGTTATTTCAAGCAACGGAATAAATGAAACTATTTTAAAATTAGTAACTGAAGAAATAACACAAACTTCTTCTTTGATACAAACTAAAGCAGAAAATGAAGTAAGAAAAGAAATAATGTCAGGAAATTACAATATAGATTACGAAAAAATATATAAGAATATATTAGAGGTTATAAATAACGAAAATGTAAAATTAAATAATATATCAAATAGTAACTTAAGTTATACAATGATTGAATATTATACTTTAATCGCTATGACTTGTCTTTATGGCGGCATTCTTTCAATGACAGCTATAAATTATAACCTTGCAAATATTAGTAGTAAGGGAAAAAGAGTTGCTATAAGTCCTGTAAATAAAATTAAAATTATACTTAGTAGTACATTTGCAAGTTATGTTGTACAACTAATAGGACTTTTATTATTATTTGTATATACTATTTTTGTTTTACAAGTAAATTATGGAAATAATCTTATTCTAGTTATTCTTTTAGCACTTGTTGGATCACTTTCAGGACTTTCACTAGGTACATTTGTTGGGACAGTATTTAAATTTAATGAAAATGCTAAAGTAGGATTTGTTATTGCAGTAACAATGCTTGGGTGCTTTTTATCAGGAATGATGGGAATTACAATGAAATATATTGTAGATAAAAATATTCCTATTGTAAATAAATTAAACCCAGCAAGTATGATAACTGATGGCTTTTATTCACTATATTATTACAATACTTTAGATAGGTATTATTTTGATGTTATATCGCTTGTTATTTTTGCTTGCATAATGCTTGGTATATCTTTTATAAGTTTAAGGAGGCAAAAATATGATAGTATTTAAAACATTTTTAAAAGTATTAAACAAATGTAAATTTGTAATTATAATGTATACAGTTCTCCTTATAGCATTTGCTGGATTTAATATAAAAACTAGTGATAACACTACAAATTTTACTCCTAGTAAACCTGATGTTTTGATTATAAATGAAGATGAAAATGAAAAGTTATCAAAAAATTTGGTAAATTATATAGAAAAGAATTGTAATATAAAAGATATAGAAAAATCGCAAGAAAAAATTAATGATGCACTGTTTTATAGAGATGTAAATTATATAATATATATACCAAAAAATTATAGCAACGATTTTTTAAATGGCTTAAATCCTGAAATTAAAATAAAAAGCTCAGGTGACTATAATTCATCTTATACTGAAATGTTACTTTCTAGATATATTAAAGTGGCAAATATTTATGGAAAAGATATAAAAAATGTAGATGAGCTTATTTCTAAAATAAATGATACAATATATAAAGAAGTCGATGTGGAGATTACCTCTAAATTAGACACAGACAAATTATCAAAAGCAAGTTTTTATTATAACTTTGCAAATTATAGTATTTTAGCAGGTTGTGTATATGTAATATGTCTAATTCTCTCTAGTTTTAAAGAAGAAAATATAAGCAAAAGAACAATTGTTAGTAGTATGGATTATAAAAAATATAACAGAAATTTACTTTTGTCTAATAGTTTGTTTGCAATTGTACTTTGGAGCTTCTATGTTATACTTAGTTTTATATTAATAGGAGATGTAATGTTTACACTTAATGGGATATATTATATTATTAATTCATTTATATTTACCATTTGTGCACTTACAATTGCATTCTTAATAGGAAATCTTGTAAGTAATAAAAATGCAATAAATGGAATAGTAAATGTAATAGCACTAGGTTCAAGTTTTTTATGTGGGGCTTTTGTACCGGTAGAATTTTTACCAGATGCAGTGTTAAAAGTCGCTCACATCCTACCATCTTATTGGTATATACAAACAAATGAACTTCTAAAAACA
>CAZTVT010000035.1:0-11622 GCA_964617175.1 uncultured Clostridium sp. | reverse complement strand
ATGAAGCAGGAATTCCTATAGGAGATACAGCGCCAAGTAATAAAACAGGAAAACCAGTAAGTAAACAAGGAGTGACAGTGTGGACATATATAAATTATACTAATGCAAAAGCAAGTGCAGAAAGTATGATAAGTAATGATTATGTACAAACAGGATTACTTACAGGAAAAGCATGGGACAGAACATGTCACTGGATAGAAGATTATATAAAGACATTAAACGCTAATTCTTCTTTAACTAATAGTACATATTATGGAAATTGTTATAATAGTACATTTAAATATATAAACTCTTCAAATGAAGAAGTAGAAAAAAAGGATAGTTTAAGGGTAAAAATTCCAGCAGGAAGTACAGAGTACACAAAAACTAAAAATATATATGATTTAGCAGGAAATGTATGGGAATGGACAGCAGAGGCTAACAGTACTGATCGTATCAATCGTGGTGGCGATTACTTCAATGATGGAGTCAGCTGCCCAGTTTCCTATCGTAACCACAGCCGTCCTTCCAGCGCTGGTGACTATACAGGCTTCCGCTCTAGGCTTTACATAAAGTAGCACTGTTCACTGCCAGATACAAAAATGGAGTTTGTATAAATTATGGATTTAGAGAAAAAATATTTTTTGAAGAAGTATAAATAAAATATATATAGTAAGTATAAGGTTAGAAAAGAAGGAGCAGATTTGCCTAAAGCAAATCTGCTAGCGTTAAAGGCTATGTGAAAAAAGCGTAGCATTTTTCGATATAGTCTTTAACGCCTTCTTTTCTAACGGCCCGGTTAACTCTCCCTAACGGTCGAGTTAACAAAAAACTTTGTTTTTTGTTAACCGATATATGAAAGGAGGGTTTCTTTTTTTTTTTTACTTTTAGAAGAATATAATAAAATAAAAGCAGAAAATATGGGATATATAAATAGCAAATGTAAATAATCTTGTAAGACAATTGCAGAATAATTTGTTAGAATTCATTTTATGTATAATCCCTCGTTAGTTTTCTTGTAAGATTAATAGTGGTAACAAGGAAATTAAAAATTTTTTTAAAATAATAAAAATCAATTGCACTTTAATATAAAAATTGATATAATAAGACAGTGTAAACAAAAGTTTGAAAAGGGGAAATATATGAGTAATTTATTAGATAAATTAAATGATAAACAAAGGGAGGCTGCAAGTTATGTAGGTGGACCTCTTTTAATACTTGCCGGTGCTGGAAGTGGGAAAACACGTGTACTTACATATAAAATAGCATATTTGTTAGAGCAAAACATTGTAAAGCCTTGGGAAATTTTAGCTATCACTTTTACAAATAAGGCAGCAAAAGAAATGAAAGAACGTGTTATATCATTAGTAGAAGAAAATGCAAATGATATATGGCTTGGAACTTTTCATTCAGTATGTGTAAGAATACTAAAAAGAGAAATAGAAACTCTTGGGTATACAAGAGATTTTAATATTTTTGATGAATTAGATAAAGAAAAGGTAATAAAAGAAGTATTAAAAAAATTAAATATATCAGATAAAGAGTATCCTGTATCATATATAAAATATGAAATATCAAGAGCAAAAGATAATATGAAAGAACCAGATGACTATTTAAAAGAAGTATCAGGTGACTTTAGAAGAGAAAAGGTAGCACAGATATATATGGCATATCAAGATTTATTAAAGAAAAATAATTCAATAGATTTTGATGATATAATAATGCTTACAGTAAAAGTATTTCTGAACAATCCTGAAAGATTACAGTATTACCAAAATAAATTTAAATATATTTTAGTCGATGAATATCAAGATACAAATAAAATACAATTTCTTTTAATATCACTTTTATCAGCATCACACGGAAATATATGTGTTGTTGGAGATGAATCACAAAGTATTTATGGATTCAGAGGAGCTGATATTTCAAATATACTAAATTTTGAGAAAGAGTTTCCTAATGCAAAAATCGTAAAGCTAGAAGAAAATTATAGAAGTACTAAAACAATACTTGAAGCTGCAAATCAAGTTATAAAAAACAATAAGTCAAAAATTGATAAAAAATTATGGACTGAAAATAAAACAGGGGATAAAATTGTATATAATACTTTATCAAATGAATACGAAGAAGTAGAATTCATAGTAGATAGAATAGATGAAATATGTAGAAATGAAAGCAAAAAGTATTCTGATTTTGCTGTTTTGTTTAGGACGAATGCTCAAGCACGTGTATTAGAAGAAGTATTTATGAGATCTGGTACACCATACAGACTTATTGGAGGCATAAAGTTCTATGCAAGAAAAGAAATTAAAGATATTACCAGTTATCTTAAATTTATTCAAAATCCAAATGATAATATATCGTTAAGGAGAATTATAAATGAACCAAAAAGAGGAATAGGAAATACTGCATTAGATAGGTTAGATGAGATTGCAACAAATAATAACATGTCAATATATGAGGTTATAAAAGATAGTAATAATTTAACAGGTATTAGAAGCTCTGGAAATATAATAATGTTTAGAGAAATGATGGAAGAGTTAATATCTAAAAAAGATACAATGCCAGTTTCTGAATTTATCAAATTAGTACTTAAAAATTCAGGATATGAGGCTATGTTAAACGAAACTTTGGATAAAGAAAGCGAAATGAGATTTGATAATCTAATGGAATTTATTGGTGTTGCTATGGAATTTGAAAAAGAAAATGCAGATAATACTTTAGCTGATTTCTTGGATAGTATAGCACTTGTTTCTGATGTAGATGGTTTGGAAGAAGGTGCTGAAGCAGTTACACTAATGACAATGCATAGTGCAAAAGGACTTGAATTTAACGTTGTATTCTTGGTTGGAATGGAAGAGGGCTTATTTCCATCTAAAAAATCAATAGAAGAAGATGAATCTACTGAAGAAGAAAGAAGACTTTGCTATGTTGGTATAACAAGAGCAAAAGAAAAATTATTTCTTACAAATACAAATAAAAGAACTCTATATGGTATGACAACATATTCTTTTCCTTCAAGATTTATAAATGAAATATCGGATGAATTACTTGATGAAGGCTCAAAAGAAAATATAACTAAAAATAATAGAAAAAAAGAAAGTAATCTTGATAATGAGTATACTAGAGTCCAAGGAATTCTTTCTAATTTAAATAGTGGATATGGAAAGATTGACGCTAAAACTCCTAAAAAAGCAAGTTTTGGTATGAGTGTAGATAATTTCCTTAAGAATATTACTGGAAACACTAGTACTGTTGTTACAAATAAGAAAAATATTAATTATACTGTTGGGATGAAAGTTAAACATAAAAAATTTGGTGAAGGCATTATACAAAAAATTGAGGCTGAAGGTGATGATTTTAAACTTGAAATAATGTTTGATAAATTTGGATTTAAAAGGCTTATGGCAAATTACACACCTCTTGATGTAATAGAAATTTAAATAAAAGTACGAAAGGAGTAAGAAATGCCATCTTGGAAAATACATTTAAAAGTAGCAAATAATATAAAAGAAAAATTAAATATTTATGAAGATAAGGATAAGTTTATGTTAGGCAATGTTTTACCTGATATTTATAGTGGGCATATTATAAAAAATGTATCAAAAATAGTAGAATATGAAATTAGTCATTATCGCAGTCAAATTATAATAAATGGAGGTAAATTCTTTTTACCAGATTATGATATGTTTAAAAATATACATATGGAAGTTTTAAACGATTCATTAATACTTGGCTATCTTACTCATCTTATTACCGATAATTTCTTTAATAAATATACATATACAAATTGTTGTTTGATAGATGACAAAGGTGAAGTATGTGGTATAAAAACTAAAAAGAATGAAGTTTTAAATTGTAATAGAAAAACAATGAGTAGAATGAAACAAGAAGATTTTGCAGCTTTTGATAAGATGATAAAATTAGATAAATGCAATTTTTCATATACATCTGATATATTTGACTCTCTAAAAAAGTTACAGACTTTTAATGTAGAAAAGGAGGATATGTTAAAGGTAATCAATTATTTAAATACTTTAACATTCACACAAGATAATAATAAAACTAGTCCTTTAATATTATTCTCAAAAGAAACACTTGATAAAATGATAGAGGCGTGTTCTGATTTTATATTAGGCTATATAAATAGAATTTAAAATATAATAAAAAACCTCAAATATTAAGTAAAATAATACTAATATTTGAGGTTTTAAAAAAATACTTGTTAGGTAAAAAATAGCTTTTTGATACATGTTATATCTATGGAGTATAATTCTAAATAGAAATTTTTAATGAAAGAAAATGATTATTACATTTAAAATTATGTTATACCAGATTTGGCTTTTTTTCTTGACAATTATACTAATTAGTGATAATCTTACCTAAAGAAAAATAATATGTATTAAAGGAGAAAAGTTATGAAAGATATAACTGTTTTAAATGTTTTAGATAAATGTAATGGAAAACTTGTATGTGGAAATAAAAATAGTATTTGTGATAATTTTAAAACTGATACAAGAAAAATAGAAAAAGGTGATACTTTTGTTGGTATAAAAGGTGAAAATTTTGATGGTAATGCTTTGTACGAAAAAGCTTTAGAAAAAGGTGCTACTACATGTATTCTTCAAGATGTTAGTATTGATGAAGAGGTTATAAAAAAGTATCAAGATAGAAATATAATAATTGTGAGAGATACAATAGATGCTATTGGAAAACTTGCTAAGTATAAAAGGTCATTATTTAATATTCCAGTAATCGGTATAACAGGAAGTGTTGGAAAAACTAGTACTAAAGATATAATAGCAAGTGTGGTATCTAAAAAGTATAATACTTTAAAAACTGAAGGAAACTTAAATAGTGATATAGGTTTACCACTTACATTATTAAGATTAAAAGAAAATCATGAAGCTGCAGTAATTGAAATGGGAATGAATCATAAAGGAGAAATAGAGTATTTGTCAAATATTGCAAATCCTACTATTTCAGTTATAACAAATATAGGGTCATCGCATATTGGAAATTTAGGTTCAAGAGAAAATATTTTAAAAGCTAAACTTGAAATATTAAAAGGTATGAAAAATGGTGGCATATTTATATATAACAACGACAATGATATGTTGTTTAATAACAAGGAGTTATTTGATAAATATAAAAGTTTAAATTTTGGTATAGAAAATAAATCTGATATAATGGCAAGAAATATAGTAACAAATACACAAGGAAGCATTTTTGACATTAATATAAAAAACAGAGAATCTGATATAAAAGTAGAGGTGCCTATATCAGGAAAACATTTTGTATATAATAGCTTGTGTGCTATAGCTGTTGGTTTAGCACTTGATATTAATATGTGTGATATCATATCAGGTATAAAAGAGTTTTCACTTACAAAAAATAGAATGGAAGTAAAAAATTTAAAAGATGATATTATTGTTATAAATGACGCATATAATGCAAGTTATGACTCAATGAAAGCTGCACTAGAATATTTAGGCGGTTTTAATGATAAATACAAAATAGCTGTTTTGGGAGATATGTTAGAACTTGGAGAGTTTTCAGATGAATTACATTTTAATGTTGGAAAATGTGTGTATGAAAACAAAATAGATTTTTTAATCACAGTAGGTAGTAATTCAAAAAAAATAGCAGATGGAGCGTGTAGTAAAGGAATGTTAAAAGAAAATGTGTATAGTGTGGATAATAATGAAGAAGCAATTAAGTTATTAAATGAAGTTATTGTATCAAATTCAGCTATACTTTTAAAAGCTTCTAATTCTATGAATTTTAATGAATTATATAACAATATATTGAAAAAATTAAGTTAAAGGAGTATACATGAAAACAGTAGCAGTTATTTTTGGTGGTATGTC
Source organism: uncultured Clostridium sp. (assembly GCA_964617175.1). GTDB lineage: Bacteria > Bacillota > Clostridia > TANB77 > CAG-465 > CAG-465. Next base: position 5,773 of record CAZTVT010000035.1, on the reverse strand, counting down.
AACAGAACATGATGTATCAATTATGTCTGGAAAATCTGTAATAAAAAATATAGATAGAGAAAAATATAATGTAAAGGCTGTATATATTGATAAAAATAGTACTTGGTATGAATGTAAGTTAGATGATAGTGCTAATTTTAATATAAAAGAAGATATTTCAAAAATAGAAAATATTATTTATTATTTAAAAAATATAGATGTAGCTTTTCCAGTACTACATGGACTTTATGGAGAAGATGGCAGTATTCAAGGGTTGTTTGAAATGATACAAGTACCATATGTAGGATGCAAAATATTTGCCTCTTCTGTTTCAATGGATAAAGTATATTCTAAAATTATATTTGAAAAAGCGGATATAAAACAAGCAAAGTACGTTTATTTGAAAAATAATTTAAATGAATATATTATGGTAGATGAACATTTAAGTCAAATAAAAATGGAATTAAATAAAATCATAGATGAAATAATTAAAAAAATAGATTTTCCTATGTTTGTAAAGCCATCGAATTCTGGATCTTCTGTAGGTGTGAATAAAGCTTCAAATAAAATGGAGTTAGTAAAGTGCATAAAAGAAGCAAGTATTTACGATAAAAAAATATTAATAGAAGAGGCAATTGATGGAAGAGAATTAGAATGTGGCGTGCTTGGAAATCAAGACATAATTACCTCTTGTGTTGGTGAAATAATATCTGCAAGTGAGTTTTATGATTATGACTCAAAGTATAATAATTCAAAATCAATTACTAAAATACCGGCAGACATTCCAGAAAATATAGAAAAACAAATTAGAGAAATTGCTGTAAAAGCATTTAGAGCAGTTGATGCAAAAGGTATTGCAAGAGTTGACTTCTTTTTAGATAAACAAAATAATATATATATAAATGAAATAAACACTATGCCTGGTTTTACAAATATTAGCATATACCCAAAATTATTTGAAAAATCAGGTATTTCATATAAAGATTTATTATCAAAGTTAATAGAGTTAGCTTATAATTAAGGATTAGAAATTTATTTTAATAAGAAAAAATAAAATTTAAAAATCAAAAGTTGTTTTTATATACAAAAATAACTTGACAAAACAGGTGCTTTAAACTATAATGATAATAGGTGATAATATGTTAAAAAGAGAGTTATACTTATCTAGAATAAGAGAATTTTATGATAGCAATTTAATAAAAATTCTTGTTGGGATTAGGAGATGTGGAAAATCAATAATCTTTCAGCAAATAATGGAAGAGTTAAGAGATAAAAAAATTAAAGAAGATCATATTATATATATTAATTTTGAATTTATAGAATTTGAAGAATTAACAGATTACAAAAAATTAAATTGCTATATAAAGGAAAGAATTAAAGATAAAAACTTATACTATTTATTTTTTGATGAGATACAAAATGTAGATAATTTTGAAAAGGTTATTAATTCACTTAGGGTTTCAGAAAATGTAAGTATATTTATTACTGGTTCAAATAGCAGATTATTATCAGAAGAACTATCTACAATTTTATCAGGAAGATATGTAAGTTTTAAAATAAATCCATTATCATATAAAGAAGTTTTAGATTTGTTGGGACAAAAAAATTCAACGGATAAAATTTTTGAAGATTATATGAAATGGGGAGGTCTTCCAAATAGATTTGAATTTAAAAAAGAAGAATCAATAAAGAGTTATTTATATAGTGTTTTTGATTCTATAATATTAAGAGATGTAGTAGAAAGATTAAAAATAAGAGATACTGCTTTATTTAATTTGATACTTCAATATGTAGTTGATACGATTGGAAGGGAGTTTTCAGCAGAAAATATCATTAATTTTTTAAAAAACGAAGGAAGAGAAGTGTCGACACTGACAATATATTCATATTTAGATGCACTTTGTAAAGCACTATTAATAAAAAAAGTATATAGATATGACGTTCATGGAAGAGCTGTACTTAAAACTTTGAATAAATATTATGTTACGGATTTAGGAATTGCTCAAATAAAAAATAACAAAATAGAAATTGATAAATCTTATGCTTTAGAAAATATAGTTTATAACGATTTAATAATAAAAGGGTATGATGTTTATACAGGAAAAACAAAAAAAGGTGAAATTGATTTTGTAGCTACAAAACCGGATAAAAAAATATATGTTCAAGTTGCTTTTAGTATTCCAAATGAGGAAACTAAAAATAGAGAGTTTGGAGCATATAAAAGTGTGAATGATAGTTATCCTAAATATGTTATTACTTTAGACAAACTTACATATGAATATGATGGAATAAAGCATGTAAATATTATTGATTTTTTACTAAAAGATGATTTTTAGATTATAATTTAATAAAAAATAAGAGTAAGTAGAATATTGCTAATATAAAAAATAAATATATTTTCTTTTTATTTATTCACAAATTAAAAAATATATTGTATAATATATTTGATGAGGTGGATTTTTAATGAAGGAATTTAAGAGATGTATAATGCCACTAATATTTACAATTGTAGTATTAGTGATATTTTTTAATATAAATTATATTAAGGCAAATATAAATGTAAACGAAGCAGGTCTTGTAATATATGGAGATAATATAAAGACAAATTATGATCCTTTTGTACAAGATGGAGGATTATATGTATCAGTAGACACAATTTCAAAGACTATTGATGAAAATATTTATTATGATAATGTTGCTACTAAAGTTATAATTACAACTAAAGATAAGGTTGTAAAATTTAAAATTGATGAGAACAAAGTATCTAGAAATTTTGAGTATTCAGATATAGCTACTCCAGCAAAATTAGTTAATGGACAACCATATATAGATATTAATTTAGTAAAAGAAGAGTATAATATTAAAACAGAATACAATGAAAAAACTAATACTATTGTTATTGATAAACTTAGTACAAGTGATATTCCTGTAAATTATAATTTAGTAAATGTATATTCGAATATATCTACAAAGTCAGATGTACTAGATATGTTAAACAAAAATGATAAAGTAACAGTATATACTGATAGTCTAGAACATAAAAGCTGGTATAAAATAAAAACAGATAAAGGAATAGTAGGTTATATATCAAAAAATAGTGTTACTATACAAGCCGAAGAAAAAGAGAATGTAGAAACTGAAGCTAAAGAAAACAAAGATAAAATTGTTATGTTTTGGCAATATGGTAGTAATTTAGATGTTTTGGGTAAAAATAAAATAGAGGGAGTAAACGTAGTATCTCCTACTTGGTATGAACTTAAAAATTCTAGTGGAGATATATCGTCAAAGTATAGTAGTAGTTATTATTCAAAAGCAAAAGAATATGGATATAAAATTTGGCCGATAATAACTAATGGAATAGATTCTGCTAGTTATTCAGCAAATGATACATCAGCACTTTTAAAAAGTGAATATAATAGAGAAAACTTTATAAAAAATATAAGAGAGATAGCAAAAAATGATAAACTTGATGGAATAAATATAGATTTTGAATCTATGAAAGATGATGATAGAGAGTTATATACACAGTTTATACGAGAACTTACGCCTATTTTAAGAAATGAAGGAATTACTGTTTCTGTAGATTTCTATTTCGTAAAGTATATAGATAGACAAAGAATAGGTGATGTTGCAGATTATGTCATTCTTATGGGATATGATCAAAAAGGTTCTTGGTCAAATGAGGCAGGTTCAATTTCATCTGTAAAAATAGTTGAAGAACAATTAAATTCGCTTATAAATGATTCAAAAATAGAATCTAATAAAATAATTTTAGGAGTTCCATTTTATACAAGACTTTGGACTATAAAAAACGTTAGTGAAAAGCCAACAACTAAAATTTACTCTATGCAAGACTGTCAAGATTTTATAGCTGATAATAATGTAACGCCAGTATGGGATGAGGACGCAGGACAAAATTATGCCGAAGTAAAAAAAGGAGAGCTTACATATAAATTATGGATCGAAGATAAAGATTCAATGAAAAAGAGAGTAGAACTTATAAATAAATACAATCTTGCTGGTGTTTCAGCTTGGAGAAAAGGTCTAGAGACAGATGATGTGTGGCAGACAATAACAAGTAATATAAAATAATATTAATAATTCCACTTAAATTCAACTTTAAGTGGAATTATTAAGAAGGAGGCTAGTGTGGAAATAATTATAATTACTATATCTATATTATTTATAATGATATTAATGTATGGGTCAACATATATTAATATGCTGGATAAAAGCAAGTTTACAGGATTAAATAAGACATTAAAAAATATAGTAAAAAATCCAGGAAAAGCGGTTATTACAACTGAACTTTCAGTAACAATTTTGGAGTTTATAATTTCAGGAATAGTGGTTGAAAAATATGGAGTACCTCTTGTATCAGATTTAGCTAATAAATATTCAAATATAACTTTTACTTTAATAAAGTATTTAACAATATTAATAGTAACAATTATTGCAACATATATAACTATGATATTAGGCACGTACATTCCAAAACATTTAGTTTTAACTAGAAAAGATAAAAAAATAAATAAATTTGCAATATATATGTTTGGCATAGTATCAACTTTGCTTTCTCCTCTTACTTTTGTAGCTACAATATTAGATGATTCATATCATAAAAGAAAAGATAAAAAAGAGGATGAATTATATAAACAAGAGGAAATTAAGCATTTTACCAGTATTGAATATCATAAAGGAAGTATAAATAAAATAGAAAAAGAGATAATGGAAAAAGTTGCAACTTCTTTTAATGTTAAAATATCTAAGATAATGACACCAATAAAAAATATGGCATATATAAAAGTAAACTATTCATTAAAAACAATAATGGATACTTTTAAAAAATCAACATATTCTAGATTATTGGTTTACAATGATAAAAAAACACAAATTATAGGTGCTTTGTATGTTAAAGATACACTTCATAATTATGATGCTTTAAAATCTGGTAAGATTAAAATATTGCAAATATTAAGAAAACCACTTGAGGTATCTGAAGATGATACAGGGTATAAAGTGTATATGAAAATGAGAAAAAATAAAATGCATCTAGCTACAGTAGTAAATAAAGCAAAGGAAGTCGTAGGAATTCTTACTTTAGATGATATTTTAGAAGAAATTTTAGGCAAAATAGATGATGAATATACTCGCAATAAATAAAACATGTTTTTGATCGATAAATTACAAAAAATAAAACATTGTTTGATTTTTTGTAACTTATGTGATGTAATATATTTAAAAAATTAACGTATGTCAAAAAAATATAATGAGTTAAAATGCTATTTTTAGAACTAAAAAGTGATGATTAAGCTACCGCAATACATCTAAAGTAAAGTTTGATGCATGTAGCTTGTATTAAATTAAAGTGGTTTTTATATATCTAAAAAACGAAACCAAAATGTAACATTTATGTAATCAAAAAGATACAATAAAATTGTTATGTAGGCTTGCGTTTTTTTTTTTTTTAGTATATACTGTACATGTTAAAATTATAGTATATACTAAAAAACTAAGATAAGTGGAATATAAAATGTATGTTATTTGTTTTTTGCTGGTGAAACTATAACTAATTTTATTGATATAAAAGAATTAACTTAGAAAATTTTAGTATACACTGCAAAATACATCAAAAAAATAAAATATACAAAAAAGAAATAGTATATGATATGATGTAAAAGAACAAACTAAAGAATGAGGAGGATGTGTATGAAATTTAAGGAAAAAACTGAGTTAAAGAAAAATTTTACAAAACTAACTCAGAAAAGAGGAATATCACTGATTGTGTTGATTG
>CAZTVT010000034.1:0-11795 GCA_964617175.1 uncultured Clostridium sp. | reverse complement strand
TAGTATATATTTATCTCCTATAGGTTTAGATATAATCTTTTCAACACTTAAAATATCCTCATTACTTAATATTTCAGATTTTATATTTAATTCTTCATCTTTACTAATATTTTTGTCCATCAAGACTTCAAAAGCTGATAAAAATATTTTTACCCCTATTTTTCCAATCCATATCACTATTAATATTGCAAGTATGCTATCTATAAAATATACTCCAAAATAACTAAATATAACACTTATTAATGTAGCTATAGTTATCCATATATCATTTCTATGATCTTCATAACTTGCTTTTATTAATATGCTATGTGTCTTTTTATATTTTATTTTTGTATAAATACACAATACTGTTTTTATAACTATCGTGATTAAACAAACTAAAATTGATAAAAAGGAAAATTGTATAAAATCTTTTGATATTATACCTTCTATCAAATTTACAAGTAATGTAATTGAAGTTACTATCATAAATATACTAATTAATAAAGAAAATATATATTCAGCCTTTCCATACCCTAAACTATATTTAAGACTGGGCTTCTTAGAAGCTATACTAGCACCTATAAATGACAGTATAGACGATAACATATCTTCCACACTATGCATACTATCAGCAATAAGAGCATTACTTTTAGAAAATATCCCTGCTATAAATTTTATAACAATTAAAATCAAATTTGCAAATATTCCCAAAATGCTTACTCTTTTTATAATTTTATTTCTTTGATCCATATTACCCCTCTACCAAAAAACAATTTAAATATAATTCTTTTATATTATTATATTATTTTTTTTAGATTTTGACATTAGATATATTTTTACATAAATTGACAAATAAACCTAAAATATGCTATACTTTTAACACATAAAGGAGAACAAAATGAATAAAATAGACACTAACTACCAAGTAGGATTAACAAGTAATGAAGTAAAAGAAAGACAAGAAAAAAATTTGGTTAATTATGATACTTCTCTTCCTACTAAAAGTATAAAAAGAATTTTATTTGATAACTTTTTTACAATATTTAATTTTTTAAATCTATTTTTAGCAATACTAGTATTTTTAGTTGGCTCATACAAAAATATGATATTTCTTAGTATTGTGATTATAAATACTGCCATTAGCACTTTCCAAGAAATTCATTCTAAAAAAGTTGTAGATAAATTATCTGTTCTTGCAAGTAGTAAAGCCAAAGTTATAAGGGATGGACAAAGACAAGAAATTTCAATAAATGAAATTGTTTTAGATGATATTTTGGAATTTAATACAGGGGATCAAATTGCAACAGATAGTATTATTCTAAATGGAGAAGTTGGGGCAAATGAATCTTTCTTAACAGGTGAACCCGATAGTATACAAAAAAATACTGGTGATACTTTACTTTCAGGAAGCTTCATTGTTAGTGGCAAATGTATTGCTAAAGTAATCCATATAGGAGAAGAAAACTATACAGCTAAGATTTCTAGTGATGCAAGGTATGTAAAAAAAGTTAATTCTGAAATTATGAATTCTCTTAATAAAATAATAAAAATATTAACATTTGCTATAATTCCCATAGGAATTGCATTGTTTTTTGTACAACTTCATCTACAAAATTTATCTATCCAAGATGCAGTAATAAAAACGGTGGCGGCAATAATAGGTATGATACCAGAAGGTCTCATTCTTCTTACAAGTACAGTTTTAGCAGTTAGTGTAATAAGACTATCTAAATCAAAAGTATTAGTACAAGAATTATACTGTATAGAAACCCTAGCAAGAGTTGATACATTATGCTTAGATAAAACAGGAACATTAACTGAAGGAATAATGGAAGTTAAGGATTTTATTCCAATAAATGATTCTATAGATAATATGAATAATATATTAGCTAACATTGCCAAGTTTTCAGAAGATGAAAATCCAACAATTAATGCTATTAAAGGATATTTTAAAGAAATTAGCTATGAATTCGTTCCAATAGAAAAAATTTCTTTTTCATCTAAAACAAAATGGTCTGGAATCAGTTTTAAAGATGTAGGAACATATATTGTTGGAGCACCTGAGTTTGTTTTAAAGGATAAATTTACAAATTATAAATATATTATTAATAAGTATGCCGAAGACTATAGAGTAATTGCATTATCTTATTCAAAGAAAAACATTAGAGAAAAAGAAATACCTGATGATTTAGAACTTATAGGAATTATACTTATTTCTGATAAAATAAGAAAAGAAGCTTTTCAAACTTTAGAATATTTTTATAAACAAAATGTTGATATTAAAATAATATCAGGTGATAATCCTATTACAGTTTCAACAATTGCTAAGCATACAGGTGTAAAAGATTACGAAAAATATATAGATATGTCTACTATAGATGAAAATAAAGATTTAATAGATATAGTAAACAACTATACTGTATTTGGTAGAGTATCACCTACTCAAAAAAAATCTCTAATTATGGCTTTGCAAAATTCTGGAAAAACTGTTGCAATGACTGGAGATGGAGTTAATGATGTCTTGGCATTAAAAGCTGCTGATTGCAGTATTGCTATGGAAAATGGAAGCGATGCTACAAAAAGTGTTTCACAAATTATTTTATTAGATTCTAATTTTGCATCAATGCCTAAAGTTGTTAACGAAGGTAGAAGAACTATTAATAACATTACACGTTCTGCTTCACTATTTTTAGTAAAAACCATATATTCTACAATACTTGCATTAATGTTTTTATTTATGGGAAATGCATATCCTTTTGTCCCAATACAATTAACATTAATTAGTACAATAACAATTGGCATCCCATCTTTTATTTTAGCTTTAGAGCCAAATAGAGAAAGAGTAAGAGGAAATTTTTTAAGAAACGTTATATCTAAATCTATACCTACAGGAATAACAGTAGCTATAAACATTTTACTAATATCCATACTTAATAAACTAAATATTATTTCTAACGAATATTATTCTAGTTTATGCGTCATATCAACTAGTATATGTGGATTAATACTTTTATTTACTCTTACTAAATCAAAGAAAAATGAAGATACTATACTACCTTTTTCAGTTTTTAGAATGTTTCTTGCTATTCTATTATCCATACTTTTAATAGTTGGACTAACTTTATTTAAGGACTTCTTTAACATTGCTCCTATCATTCCAATTCTAAAACATATAATCATTATACTTATATTATCAATTGTGATATTCTCAATACTTAATTTCATATTTACTAAAACATTAATAATTAAAAAAGCAATAAAAATTAGTAAAAAAATACCAAAAATTAGTAGGTAAAGCAACAAACTTTACCTACTTTTTTATTATATGGTATGCGGATTTATATGAATAATAACATCACAAATAAAATCAAATTTATTCATTAAATCTTCTTTTATTTTTCCGCCAATATTATGAGCTTTTTCTAAACTCATATCTCCATCCATAGAAACTTTAAGAATTATTATATGCCTATTTCCAACTGGTTTTGAAAGTACTTCATCAACATGCAAAATTCTATCATCATTTTCAACAAAACTAATAATATCTTTGTACGTACTGTCATCTAAGCTAGTATCCATTAAAACTACATATGATTCTCTAAGTAACTTTATACCTACAAAAATGATCCATAAAGATATTAATATACCAACAATACCATCTAAAAAATACAATCCAAAATAACTTGATATAATACCAATTAAAGTGCCTATTGTTAAAAACATATCATTTCTATGATCTTCACTACTTGCCTTTATAAGTATACTGCTAGTTTCTTTATTTTTCTTATTTGTATAAATAAATAATATAAACTTCGTAAATATTGTAACTAAACATATTACAAGAAGTAACCATGAAAAATTTACTTTACTTTTTAAAATTATACTTTCAGTTGATGTTTTAATCATCATAATAGATGCAACAATCATTGAAATACTAATTACAAAAGAAAAAACATATTCTGCTTTTCCATGACCATATGGATGATCATCATCACAAGGTTTTGAAGATACTTTTGCGCCGATAAAAGACATTGCTGATGCAAATATGTCCCCAGCACTATTTAAGCTATCTGCAATCATTGCTTGAGAATTAGATACAAAACCAATTATACCTTTTATTAGTAACAAAAAAATGTTAGCACATATCCCTAATACACTTACTTTTTTTACATTACTATCTCTTAATGAAGTTTTATCTTCCTGCATAAATTCACCTCTAGTTATTTATTTTGAATTTCTTTAATTCTTTTTTCTATATCTATTAACATTTCTTCATATTTTTTTACTTTTTCTTTTTCAGCATTTACTAGTTTTTCTGGAGCTTTGCTAACAAAATTTTCATTTGCAAGCATTGAGTTTGCTCTATTTAATTCACTTATTACTTTGGATTTTTCTTCATTTAATTTTACTATTTCTTTTTCTATATCAATAGAACTTAGTAAATCTAAATATATACTTAATCTTGGTAAATTAACTGCTGTATAATTTTTATCTACACAATTTTCTGATGCCAAATATTCAATGTTATCAATATACCCAAGTCTTTTAATGTAATCTTCACAAAGTTCAAATATTTTTTTATCACTTTCTGATTTGATATACACTTTTGCATCTACTTTCTTTGACCCTTTTATTCCTGCATTTACTCTTTCATTTCTTATTTGTTTTATCATATTTAAAAGCAGTTCAATAGTATTGGTTTCTTTATCGAAATTGTATTCATCATTTGGAAAACTCTCTTGCATAATGGAATCTTTTTGTTTGCAAAGATTTCCATATATTTCTTCTGTTATAAATGGCATATATGGGTGTAACATTTTTATAACTTGAAGAAGTACATGATTTAATGTCCATACAGCAGTGCAATATGAGAATTTATTCTTCTTATCATAAAGTCTTGTTTTTACTATTTCTATGTACCAATCACAAAAATCAGACCAAACAAAGTCATATATCTTTTGAAGTGGTACTCCAATTTCAAATTTATCTAGATTTTCTTTTACTTCCTTTTCAAGTTTTGTAAGTTTTGTAAGTATCCATTTATCAGCCGGTAAAAAGTTTTCAACATTTTGAGTTACAACATCGTCAACATACATATTAACAAATTTTGCTGCATTCCATATTTTATTTGTAAAATTTCTTGCTGCATCTAACTTTTCTGGCATATACCTCATATCATTACCTGCGGATATGTTTTGAGTAAGTGAAAATCTTAATGCATCAGTACCATAGTTCTCAATAACTTCCATAGGATCTACACCATTACCAAGCGACTTAGACATCTTCCTGCCTTGTGAATCTCTAACCAAACCATGTATATATACATTTTCAAATGGAGCTTTACCAGTATAATGAAGACCTGAAAATATCATTTTACTTACCCAAAAAGTTATAATATCATAGCCTGTTACAAGTACAGAATTTGGATAAAAATAATTAAGATCTTCTGTGTTTTCTGGCCAACCTAAAATTGAGAATGGCCATAGTGCAGATGAAAACCAAGTATCTAATGTGTCCTCATCTTGTACAAGGTCTCCACCACAATCACACTTTGTGATATGTTCTTTTGATACAATAGTTTTTCCACATTTTCCACAATAATATGCTGGTATTCTATGTCCCCACCATAATTGTCTTGAAATGCACCAATCTTCTATATTCTCCATCCAATTAAGATATATTTTTTCAAATCTCTTTGGAATAAATTTTATTTCACCATTTTTTACAACTTCTATTGCTGGTTTTGCAAGTTCTTCCATTTTTACAAACCATTGATTAGATATATATGGTTCAATAGTATGATGACATCTATAGCAAGAACCAACATTATGTGTGTGTGGCTCTATTTTAACAAGAGCACCAATTTCCTTTAATTCATCTACTATTTTACTTCTAGCCTCTAAAGTTGTCATTTTCTCATACTTACCAGCTTTTGAATTTAAGGTTCCATCTTCATTTAATAAATTAATAACTTCAAGATTATGCCTTGCTCCTACTTTAAAGTCATTTGGGTCATGAGCTGGAGTAATTTTTACAACTCCTGTTCCAAACTGCATATCAACATATCTATCTGCAACAACTGGTATATATTTGTTTACTATAGGAAGAAAAACTCTTTTTCCAACTATATCTTTATATCTATCATCATTTGGATTTACTGCAACAGCTGTATCACCAAGCATAGTTTCTGGTCTTGTTGTTGCAACAACAACATAATCATTGCTATCTTCTATTTTATAGCGTATATGCCATAAATTCGATTTTTGTTCTTCATACTCTACTTCAATATCTGAAATAGGAGTTTTACAATGAGGACACCAATTTACAAGTCTTTCCCCTTTATATATAAGACCTTCATTATATAATCTTTCAAAAACTTCAAGTACTGCTTTAGAACACCCTTCATCCATTGTAAATCTTGCTCTTTCCCAATCACATGAAAGTCCTAACTTTCTTTGTTGATTTACAATCTGTCCACCATATTCTTCTTTCCATTTCCATGCTTCTTCTAAAAACTTCTCTCTTCCTAGACTTTCCTTTGTCTTGCCTTCATTTTTTAACTTTTCTACAACTTTAACTTCTGTTGCAATGCTTGCATGATCTGTTCCAGGAACGTATAACGTAGGCTCTCCTAATAACCTATGATAACGAATTAGTATATCTTGAATAGTATCATCTAAAGCATGACCAATATGAAGTTTTGCAGTTACATTTGGTGGAGGCATCGATATCACAAAAGGCTTTTTACTTTTATCAATTACAGGCTTAAAATATCCATTTTCCTCCCAATTTCTATATATTTTTTTCTCTTTTTCTTTAAAATTAAAATTTTTATCCAATTTATTCTCCTCCTATCTATATATGTAAATTAACAAAAGCATACCAATAGTAACAATAAAACCTATAAATTTTATCGTTCTTGTTGCTTTATTTTCTTCTACAGTTGCAAATTTTTTTCTTGCTATAATTCTTGCATTAAATATACTAATTACACAGACGAGTATAATAAGTAAACTTAAGAATACTATCATATTTTTTACCATATTTATCACCAATTCTTTTACTATATACAAAAACACAGCCTTATCCTAACATTTAAGGACGAAGACTGTGTTCGCGGTACCACCTTAATTCATGTATAAAATACATGCACTTAATTTACAATTAACCGATTGCAAACGGAATATGCCTACACATGAACAACTTCAGCATATCAGCTCCAAAGCTACCTTCAAATATACTAGTGTTAAGAAACCTTACAGCCCACGAGTTTCTCTCTCTTTAATCTATATATATTTTACTCCTCTTTATCAACGCTTTTAATATATCAATAATTAAAGTATAACATAATAATATAAAAATATCAATAATTTTGATAAAAATTATATTATAACCTTTTTAACCATAGTGCTTTTGAGTAAACATATTTTTTTAATCAGCACTCCATGTTCTTCCATTATCAATTGATTTATACAACTTTGCATCCCCTCCATTGTAATCTCCATCTGAGCCTTGAGATATTTTTAAAGTTAAAACATTGTCATTTTTTTCTGGTAAACTATAGTAATCATATATCTGATTATCTTCAATGTTAATTTTTTCGAAAGTTGCTCCACCATTTCTAGACATATACAATTTACAATATTCTCCCGTTGTACTTGGCATTGTTAAAAAGCCTATTTCTTCATCTATAAAATATATTTGACTATACACTTTAAACTCTTCTTGTCCGTAATCTCCTAGACCTTTATTTACAACTTTCCAAGTTTTTCCGCCATCTGTAGACTTACTTATTTTTCCCAAAACAGATCCACTAATCTTTTCATCAAATTCTAACATAAAACCTATTTTTTGACTAACAAAATGAATATTCTGTATACTAGAATTACCTTCTAATTCTACTTTTTCCCAATTTTTTCCCATATCATCTGAATAAATAAGGTATCTTTTATTATTTGTATTATTAAAAAATACCGTTTTATAGTCAGAAATTTGATAATTAAAGCTATTATATAAAGAAACAACATTTGAAAAATCACCTGGGACTTGAGTTATTGACTTACCATCATAACTTAAATATAGCTGTCCATCTTTTATTTTATACTCGTTTTTATCTAACTTTACAATATTATAATCAGCAAGATTGTCATCTTTATATGTAGAACAGGAAAGTTTTTCTAATATTGTATTTTTCATGGATACTTCTATTAGACTTATAGTCCCTCCTTTCTTTATAATATCCGTTTTATCATCAAGTTTGCAATCCTCATTTAGCGCAACTACATATCTAGGAACATTGTTTTTATATAACACTAAGGCAATTGTTCCAAATTGTTTACAGTCAGAATTTTTAAACTTTTCTATTTTATCCTCTTTTTGTATAATTATTCCTTTATTATTTGAATTTAATTTTGTCATGCTATCAGAAGTATTTAAGTTTACCCAATCTCCAATAAGTGTTGGTAAAACATTATAATAAGAAGTGCCATTTCCTCTATCTCCATAAGTAGCAACATATTCCCTCAAATTTCCATCTTTATCTGTATATGTTACATTACATATATCATTGGTTAGCCACTCTCTTTTAATATCACCTTTTACCTCATACGATAACTTTTCTTTCGGCCTTGCATATATAAACAATTTAACATTTTTATATACTACAGTATCACCTGTCTTAGTATCTTGTTTCATAACTAATTGATTTGAAAAATTATTAGAAAAATCTATAATACTTTTTTTGTCAGAAGTGTTGTTTATCATAAAAGCAATATTTACTAGCGAAAGAATGAAAAAAACAATATATATAGCAATATTCTTTATATTATTTTTATTGAGCAAAAACAAAGCACTAATACTTCCACAAATGATAATAATTTGATTTATTATATATAACAAATTGTCTATAATATACTCAAATTCATACCTTTTTAATACAATCAAATATACACATTGCATAATTGCAAGTATTAAAAAAATAATAAGTGATATTATTCCTATATTTTTTTTAGCTTTTTGTATTATTATCTTTCTTTTTTGTGATTTTTTCTTTATTTCTTCTACAGCTTCGTTAACAGCCTTATCTATATCCATATTTTCTTTTTTTCCATACTGCCCATTTAATATTTCTGATACGTCTACTTTAAATATTTCAGCAAGTGATTTTAACATGGTTATATCAGGGAATCCTAAACCTCTTTCCCATTTTGATATTGCTTTATCTGTTAAATTTAATTTTTCTGCTAATTCTTTTTGTGTCATATTGTTTTTATGACGAAGTTCTTTTATAAAATTCCCAAATTTTTTATTATCCATTTGTATTCCTCCTTACAATTTCTACAAAAATAATACCACTTTTTCTTAGTTTATTCAATCGACTATTAGTAGAGTTGATATTTTAAAGAACAATTATGCAAAAAGACCATACAAAAAGTATGATCTTTTAAACCTTTCATTTTATAATATTTGTTAAATTGTAAATTATACCACAACTATAACAAAAGTTCTCTTATTCTTGTGGTTCTGGAGCTTCAACAGGACAAACACTTCTACACACACCGCATTCAATACATTTTTCTGGATCAATTACATATCTATCTTCTCCTTGTGAAATAGCTCCTACTGGACATTCTGGAGCACAAGCACCACACGAAATGCATTTGTCTGTTATCCTATATGCCATAAAATCACCCCCTAATAGTTTCTTACTTACATTCTATTTATCTTTATTTTTGTTATGAATAATTATTTTCGCATCATATGTTTCATATCTTTCATCTTCTTTATCTTTACCAAACTTTACTTTAACTCTCTTACCAAGAATATCAACAGAAACAACTTTTCCCTCTTCTTTCTCACCTTTTATTTTAACAGTTGCTCCAACTTTTGGCAAATCTTTTAGGTTCTCCTTATATGCTTCTTCTTCATATCTTAAGCAACACATAAGTTTTCCACAAGCACCAGAAAGTTTTGACATATTTATTTGTAATCCTTGTTCTTTTGCCATCTTAATTGTTACAGGATCAAAATCTTGTAAAAATGTTCTACAACATACTTCTTTACCACACATTCCAATAGTTGGATATTCTTTTATTTCATCTCTAGGTCCAACTTGTCTAAGTTCTATTCTTGTTTTAAACCTAGATGCTAAATTTTTGACTAGTTCTCTAAAATCAATTCTATCTTCTGCTGAAAAATAAATTGTAAGTTTAGTCCCGTCTAATATATACTCTGCAGCCAAAACTTTCATATCAAGATTTAATCTTTTAACCTCTTTTTTGCAAAATTCTGCAACTTCTTTTGCCTTTTCTTCTCGTTTTTTTAGTTCTTCAAAATCCTTTTTTTTAGCAGGTCTAGATATTTTATTTATTTGTATTGTATCATTTAAAGTATTTCTATCTAGGATTTTTACTACTCTTCCAATTTCTTCTCCTCGCTCTGTTTTAGCAACAACACTATCATTAATAGAAAAAGAAAATTTAAGAGGATCAAAATATTTTAATTTACCAGTCTTTTTAAATCTTACTGCTATTATTTTATTTTCCATAACTTCTCCCTACATTTTATCTATTATTTTTAATATCATGTTATCTATTACTATATCATAATTTCCATTATTTTTTATCCTTAATATTGCTTTTTCAACAATACTAACAGCACTATATTTCTTTTTAGAATATATTACATATTCAAAATATTTAAGTTTATCTATATTATCAAATTTAATACTCTCAGATATTTTAATAGCATTTATTACATCTTTTTTTTCAATACTACAAACAAGTCTATCTATCTCTTCAAATTGTGGTATTAAATCATTTTGTACAATATTAATAGCCTTACCAATAGAACCATTAACATATTCTAAAACATTTTGTGATAATGTTACATTTAAATTATTTGTTATATATTTATTTATACTATCTTTATCAATACCAGAAAAATTAATTTTATTTGTTCTAGAAAGTATGGTCGTAAGTATTTTATTTATATTAGAGCATATTAATATTAACACAACATGTTTTGGTGGTTCTTCTAAAGTTTTAAGTAATGCATTTTGAGATGCAATATTTAAACACTCAGCATCATTAATAATATATACTTTACATTCTCCACAAATAGGAGCAATATATACATCCTGTGTTATTTCTTTTCGTATCTGTTCTATTACAATATCCTTTTTGTCGTCTGACTTAGATATATATTTATAATCAGGACAGCTTTCTAAAATATCAGTATTTAATAATTCTTTGGCAAATTCTTTGGCAAATGTTAGCTTGCCTACGCCATCCTCTCCATAAAATATATAAGAATGTGATATATTATGTTTTTTTATAATATTTTCAAAATAAGTTTTTTTATCATCATGTCCAATTATACTTTCAAACATTATATATCACCTCTGTTTTTATAATTTTCCTATTTTATTAAGTGGCCATATTCTTATTACAACATATCCATTTACTTTTTCTATAGGCACACAACCAAAGAATCTCGAATCTTTACTTGAAAGTCTATTGTCACCCATCATAAATACAGTCCCAGCAGGAACAACTACATCATTATATTTATCTTTATTTGTTACTTGTTCATTTAAATATGGTTCATCTAATTTTTCACCATTTCTATACACAAAGCCATCATCAGCTATTACTATATGATCTCCTGGAAGTCCGATAACTCTTTTAACGTAACTTGATTTACCTATTCCCATAAAATTATAGAAAAAAGAATCTATTCCTGTTTTTTCTACATATGAAGCTATATTATTTTCATTTACCTCTAAATCATCTTCTAGAGGTGCTTCAAAAGTT
>CAZTVT010000033.1:0-12091 GCA_964617175.1 uncultured Clostridium sp. | reverse complement strand
TTGCGCTTTCTACTGGATTATTCTTTCCTACTGTTAATATCACCGCTGCTGCTAATATTATTATCACAATAATTGTAACAATCAACACTATTAATGATATTCCTCTTTTCTGAGTTAGTTTTGTAAAATTTTCATTTAACTCAGATTTTTCCTTACATTTCATATATTTTATCCTCCTCTTTCTTTAGTTTGTTCTTCTACATCATATCATATACCATTTCTTTTTTGTATATTTTATTTTTTTGGTGTATTTTCTAGTGTATACTAAAATTTTTCTAAGTTAAGTTTTTCATATCAATGAAATTAGTTATAGTTTTACCAGCAAAAAAACAAATAACTACATTTTATATTATACTTATCTTAGTTTTTTAGTATATACTATACTTTTAACATGTACAGTATATACTAAAAAAAAAAAAAAACGCAAGCCTACATAACAAATTCATTGTATCTTTTTTGTTACACAATTGTTACGGTTCTGTTTCGCGTTTTTTGTTTTAAATATTTGATCCTTTATACTACTATTTGCCATATATTATTTTATTTAATTATATAATATAATAATCCAAAGTAGTATATTTATGATTAGTTACCTATTAACAGATTAGAATTTAAACAGTTAAGTTAAAATAGCCACATTTTATAATATAAAGTATATTAAATTATTTTATTACATTGTAAGCACTCCATTTTTACTATCTATTATTAACAAAACTTTTTCCTCAACACCAGTATTTGCATTAATATATATCAAAAACTCTCTATCATCAATTTTCCCCTTAAATTCATACGTAAGTATTTCGCTGTTATATTCTGTTGGTATTACTGCTATATCAGACGATATTATATCAATTTTAGAATTAATAGTCTTTCTTGCAACACTTTCTGATATACTAGGCGTTATATTATCTCTAGTTGTATGATTAAACAAATATCCTCCTGATTCTACACCACAAATTTCTCCATCGTCTAAAGCTACTTTTACTTTTACTAAATCAGGATACATTAATACTCCATCTTGAAGTGCTGCATAATTAATAATTGCTATATTTTCTGACTTTTGATAATATGTATCTTTTATATTATCTATACCTAATTTCTTTAAAAATTCTTTTCCTTTCTCTTTAGCTTCATCTATAGTTAAGTTTTCTTCTTTTGACTTTTTATCACCTATCATAAGGTATAACTTACAATCTTTTTTAGTAATACTAATAGTTCTTTTTTCTGACTGATTGTTTAATGTTACTTCAAAATTATATAACGCTAATCTTCCATCTGACTGTTCTTTTGATTTTATATCTTTTATATTTTCCTCACCTAATATATCCTTTATATACTTTTTGGCTTCTTCTTCAGATACCTCATTACCTGAAAGATATTTTGGAGTCTGATTTAAAAGATGGTCTGAAAAAGCACCGTCATATATTAGTCCCTCATAATTTTGAAAAGCCTTGCTAACTTCTGCAATACTTGAAAGACTTTCTCCAAGCTCTATATTTGAAAGTTCTTCATTCCCTTTCTTTTCTAGTTCATCCCACTTTATTCTTCCATCGTTTAAGTCATCATATATATCTTGCATTACAAGTGATAGAAAATGAGCTTCTTCATATATTTTTTTTAAACTATCATATTCTTCATCTGTTATTTTTTCATCCGAAATACTTTGTTTCATTAGACTATATGAAAAATCACTTACTTGGGTTAAATATTTAGAAGCATTTGCCATTGCATTTTGAGATACAGGAATTTGTTCTAAACTTTCTTTTGCAAGATTTGCTTGTTTCCATATATCGGCAAGAGTAACTGCACTCATCTTTGGAGTTGAAGTAACAAGCAATTTAGCAAGATCTACTTCTACATTATTTATGTATGATACTGCCAAGTACATTGACTTGTTATACTCATCCTGTGTAGAATTTTTTTCTTTCTTGAATTTATTTGTCATCTCTAAAGAAAATATTATTAAAGCTCCAAAAAGCATAAAAACTACTACTCCAGCAGCTTTGGGGTTTATTTTTTTCTTTAATTTATTTATTTTTATTTCTAACTTTTCAATCATTTTTCAGCCTCCCCTAAAGAAAATTTATGTTCTCCAATTGTAGCAACAACTGGTAGTGAGAACAACCATTTACTTTTAGTTTTTGAAGGATTATAAAAATAAAGAGCACCATTTGTAGGGTCAGAGCCATTCATTGCATCTTGCGCCGCTTTGTACACTGTAGAATTTTCTTCTATAGCTACATTAAATTGACCATCTGTTACGCAAGAAAATTGACCTTTTTGATATATAACCCCTGCTATTGTATTTGGAAATTTTGGACTTTTTACTCTGTTCATTATAACTGCACCAACAGCTACCTGCCCCTCATATGGCTCACCTCTTGCCTCTCCATTTATAAGTCTTGCTAAAAGTTTTACCATATCATCACCACTTGGGGTAGTAGTACTAGTTGAACTTTGTTTATTTTCTTTATTCTCATCAGCATTTGATAAAACACTAATCAGTTTATTTTTATTAAAATATACACCTACTTTATCTGTATTAAATGATAAATAAAGTAAAAAGACTAATAAAAATAACGAACATAAAAAAAATACATATTTATTTTTTATTTGCATTCTATTTTCCTCCAAATTTAATTTTTTAATAGTTTCTGCAAAATCAAAATTAAATATGCATTACATATTTGTTTTTAAAAAATATAATGTAAAATAATTAAGCAAATAACTCCTGGAACTCCTAAAATACCAGCTATAATAGCTGTAACTATATTAAATGGTATATGAAGTCCTATACTTTCACCAAAAATGTTTGTTATTAATATTAAAATTATACCAAAAGCAATGTTAAATAACAATTTTAATATTTTTTTAAAAGGCCATGAAAATATTTTTGCAATTATAATCATAGCAATAACGCACAAACAAAATATAACATATTGCATATATACAACCTCCATATAATTAATATATTATACTTGTCTTATTATATTTTTATGCAAAAAACTGCTAGTAAAAATACTAACAGCTTTTCTTTTCTTATTCTTGTATTCCTTGGTATTCTGCTTTACCAAATCCTAGTATACATTGGAATATAAATGGTAAGAATATTAATCCTACAGCAAATCCGCCACTTTTTCCAAAAGCTTTTGCAAGTTTTATATCAACTAAAATAGTTAGTACGAAAAATGCAATTGCAACAATAAAGTTTACAAATGGAATTATAGCACCTATTAACATTAAAAGCCATAATGGATTTATACCAACGATTTGATATAAAACTACTAAGTTATATACTGGGATTATCGCAGCCCAACCTGGTTTACCAGCTTTTGTAAATATTTTCCACATTGCTATTATTGATACTACTGCAACAGCTAGTGTTATTATAATATAAGCAACCATAACTCCAGTACTAGCAGCAACCATTCCAGCAGTATCTACATCATATAAATTTGTTGTTGATGTGCTATACATATTTTTCACCCCCTCAAGATAATTCATACAAAATATAGAATAAAGTAATTCTATAAAAGAATTATACTATTTATTAAAACTTTTGTCAATATTTGTATTTTAAGTAAATAAATATTTATATTAAGCATATAATTAATTAAAACTATTTATATTATTCTTATAATTGGAGGTAAAGACTTATGATGGGCGATACTTATAAGCTCGGAAATGGTTTTTGGATTAATTCAAAAGGAACATTGTTTGATCTTGGATTAAATGAAGATTTAGTAATGACTGACTGTACTAACTTTTCATATATATCCGGCAAATTAATTGTTACCAAGAAAAAGAATGTTATAACAATATTTTCTGCTATTCCAATAAAGGAAAATGGTAAAGCAAAAGTAAATATTTTAGCAAGTTTTTCAAATAACAATCCAAATATTTTTGCAGACGTTATAATAAACGACTCTTGTTATACAATTGATTACAATTGCCAAGTGACAACACGTTCTATCAGACATAAATTACATCCAAAAATCAATTAAAAAAATCGGAGAAAAGAATTAATTTTCTTTTCTCCTTTTTATTATATAATTCTAATAATATCCTTATATGTAACAAATATTGTAAGTAATATTAAAAGCCCAAAACCTATATATGATATTATAGCTTCAACTTTTTCAGAAACTTTCTTTCTTGTAATAGTTTCAAACAAAACTATAACAACTTTTCCTCCATCAAGTGGTGGAAAAGGCATAATATTTGCAACACCTACAGCAAGTGATATTATTGCCATTAAATTCAAGAAACTTATAATTCCACTAGTTTTAGATACTACTTCACCAATTCCTACAATACCAGACATATCGTTTATTCCAACTTTTCCTTTAAATAAATCTACATATGAACCGATTATTTTTGAAACATCGCTTACCATATTACATATCGCATATTCAAAGTTAGTATTAACAACTTCTGTACTAGCAATTCCTAGTGAAAATATTTCCTTTTCTTGTGGAACAACTTTCTTAGTTAAAGTTTCTCCTTTTCTTTCAATAGAAACTTCCAACTCGGTATTAGCATTTTCACGTATTATTGATATTACCTCTTCTGCGTTATTAGTATTAGTTCCATTTATACTTAATATCCTATCTCCTGATTTAATTCCTGCTTCTACAGCAGTTCCGCCTCCTGATACCATATCAATCTCATTTGTGGTTTCACCAGTTTCTTTATCTATTTTAAATGCTATTCCTATATTACCAACCTTAGTTACTGTATTATCTAACTCTATTTGCTTTTTATCTCCATCGTGTATATATTCTATTTTAACTTTTTCACCATATTTTACATCTTGATTTGTAATATCTGATAAAATTTTAGTTTTATTTCCATTAATAGATACAATTGTATCTCCAACTTGTACTCCTGCTTGTTCTAATACAGAATCAGGTGTAAAACTTGTTATTTTAGTAGTAGAAGTTTTATATGAAAAAGCTATGCTTAAAAAAATAACTATTGCAAGAATTGCATTCATTATAACTCCTGCTATTAAAATTAATATTTTTTTATACCAACTTATTTTTGCAAAAGAATGCTCACTCTCTGACTCACCGTCTTCACCCTCTATTGCACAATATCCGCCGAAAGGAATGCATCTTAGAGAATACATTGTTGAACCGAATTTTTTTTGGAAAATCTTTGGTCCAAATCCAATAGCAAACTCGTTTACCTGTACTTTAAACAGCTTTGATACTATAAAATGACCAAATTCATGTACTGTTGCAACAACACATATTATTATCAATAATTTTACAATTGTAATTAAAAAAGTTAACAAATATATTACCTCCATTTTTTACATAAACATATATACTTTTAAAATCATATATACTATAGGTGCAACAAACATTATACTATCGCATCTATCAAGTATACCTCCATGTCCTGGCATAATCAAACCAAAATCTTTAATATTACAAAATCTTTTTATTGAAGATGCTGCTAAATCGCCAAACTGTCCTATAATGCCAGAAATTATAGCCATTAACATTAAAATCCAAATATTTAGATATATATTCAAACAAAACCTAGCTATAACATATATTATAATATATGTTATAACCACTCCTAAAATACCAGCTATTGAACCTTCAATTGTTTTTTTAGGGCTTACTTCTGGACATAACTTTCTTTTTCCAAATTTACATCCAATTAAAAAAGCAAAAGTATCACAAGCAAAAGCTCCCATTATTACAAACCATATAAATAGCCTTCCATGTTCCATCATAAGTATAAGTTTTAAAAATGAAAACAAAAATGGTATATAAACAATCGAAAGTATAGTAATTGCCACATCTATAATTGTAATTTTAAGTTTACTTAAAATTGAGTATATAAACGTTACAATTAAAACACTTGGAATAGCTATTCTAGATATTAATATTGTAATATCAGTAGGAATATTAAGTCCCATTAACAAAATAGAAAAACAACTTATATATCCTACAATAGGTACTAAATTATATCCTGCAGACTTAAAAGCTTTATTATACTCATACATTCCCATTAAAGATATTAACAATATGAATATCGTATCTACTAATGGAATATTTATCCAAAGTATAAGAATAATTAAAGCAATAAGTACTGCACCAGTAATTACTCTTTTTTTCACTAAAATCAAACCTTCCAATTATATTTCCATAATTTCTTTTTCTTTTACTTCTAATTTTTTATCAACATTAGAAGTAAATCTATCAGTTATTTTTTGTATATCTTCTTCATTTGATTTTAAATCATCTTCTGTAATTTCAGAATTCTTTTGCATTTTTTTGTATTCATCAATTGCATCTCTTCTTATATTTCTTATTGCAACTTTAGCTTCTTCTCCTAAAGTTTTAGTTTGTTTTACTAACTCTTTTCTTCTTTGTTCATTAAGTTCTGGTATCATTAATCTAATCGAATTACCATCATTTATTGGATTAAGTCCAAGCTCAGCCATGTTTATTGCTTTTTCGCAAGCTGATACCATACTTCTATCCCAAGGTGCAACTAATATTTGTCTTGCTTCAGGCACTGATATCGTAGCAACTTGATTAATTGGAGTCATAACTCCATAATATTCAACTTGCACTTTATTTAATATTGCAGGATTTGCTCTGCCTGCTCTAATTAAACTTAATTCCTCATCTAAATGCTCAATTACTTTTTCCATTCTTTTTTCTATTTGTTCGTATTCCATAAAAAAACCTCCAAAATACAATAATTATTATAGCAACAAAAATATAAAAAATCAAGCAAAATACACGGAAAAATTCATTTTATTTAATTGCAAATTTAAATTTCAGATTTATCTTAAAACTGGAATTTAGTCTTGCATCGAAATTCCAGTAATATGGAATTTAGTTTTGCAAAAAAACAAGTCAAAATAATTATACATGATATACTATGCCACACAAAAGAAATGTTGAAATTTTTAAGAAGTATTAGAAGCGGTAGATACAATGCTTATTTAGATGATTTAATTGACTACGCACTATCTACAGAAGAGGATATACAAACAATTGAACATTACATAGTTGAACTTGAAATAAAATTGTATAACATACTGAATGGTGGTGACATTATTGAAAAATAAATTAGATACTGTATATCAAAAACATTTGACATTACTTAATAGAGAAAATATTGAAAAATTAAGACATTCCAAAAAATGAAATTGGTCAGACACATCTAACCAATTTCATTATTAATTATTCTATTCATCTTCATTATTTTCAATTTCCTCAATATCTTTTATGTGCAATTCAATATCTTCTGCTCTAGGTAATTGAGATTGTAAATATTCAGGCATATCTTCTAATAATTTATATTCGCTAACTCCAATAGGCTTATTTATATCTTTTAATGCATATTCTGCTGTAAAGTTATCTTTTCCTTTACATAGCAATAATCCAATAGTTGCATTATCATCTTTATCTTTTACCAAATCATCTACTGCTGATAAATAAAAATTAAGTTGTCCTGCATCTGTTGGCTCAAATTCTCTTGCTTTCAATTCAACTACTATATAACATTTTAATTTTAAATGATAAAAAAGTAAGTCTATAAAATATTCTTTTCCTCCAACCTCTAATTTATATTCACTTCCAACAAACGCAAATCCTTTTCCTAGTTCTATCAAAACATCCTTTATTTTATTTATCATTGCATTTTCTATCTGTAATTCTTTAACTTTTCCTTTTATAGAAATAAAATCAAGTAAATATGGATCCTTCATAGTTTGAGTAGCTAAATCACTTTGTACACTTGGTAATGTCAAGTCAAAATTTGTTATTTTTTCTGCTAATGCCTGTCTTTCATAAACTTTTCCATTAATTTGCATTTTTAACATATTTGAAGACCAACCATTTTGTACAATTTCTTTTATATACCATTTTCTTTCTTCAATATCATCTACTCTATCCATTAAAATAATATTATGATACCATGTAATTTGTGCAAGAACCTCTTGCACAAATTCAAAATCTGGATATTCTTCTGCGAATTTTCTCATATACTTTAAATTTCTCACTGAAAATCCTTTTATTTCAGGAAATTCTAATTTTAAATCCATTGACAAATTATCAATAAATTTATTTCCCCATTGACAATTCTCTAAAATTATTTTTCCAATATGCCAATACATAAACATTAATTGTTTGTTTACTGCATAAATAGCTTTATATTGAGCATTTAGTACTTCTTGCTTAATATTTTCTAATAATGATTTATATTTATTAATATCTATTTTATTATCCATTTTACCTTCTTTCTAATTTAGCAGATGATGTCTGCCAAATTACATTTTCTACTTTATTAGCTATTACTATATCATAAAATTCAAAAATTTTCCATTAAAATCACAAAGTTTTAAATATATATTAACTCTTTCAATACAAATTCCTCTGCTTGATTTTTTATAGAGTTCATAGTACCAAACCAATAAAGCATATCAGTATTTTTCATATCTTCGGTTAAATTGCTTTTAGCTTTCAAATCTTCAATAATTTGATTAACTCTTTTAGTTGCTACTTCCTGTATTTCTTCTAAATGGTCTATTAGTGTAATTTGCCAAGTAAATTTTATTATAAGTTTCTATTTATGTAAATATTTTGTGTGTTTACCGTCTTAATAAGAGTTATTAAGATTCCAAATGCTAAAAATTTTGTATTTTCAAACTCTTTTTAATAATATCCATACAAATATTCATCCCTTGCCTTTTTTAACTTTATTACTCTACTTTTTATATACTCATCTAACTTATCCATAAACTTCTCTTTAGGAATTTCTTTTTCTGCTACCATAGTAAGTCCTTTTTCCCAACTTGCAGTAAGCTTTGGATTTAACATATCAGGAATAGATTTTCTTACTATATCATAAATTTTTTCTCCTTTAATTGTAGGTGTTAAAATTTGTGTTTTGCTATTTATACTAATATATTCTATTCTATCTAGCTTTTTTATTATTTCAGCCCTTGTAGCACTTGTACCTATTCCACTTCCTTTAATTTGTTCTCTTAATTCTTCATCTTCTATAAATTTGCCTGCATTTTCCATAGCAAGTATAATAGTACCTGATGAATATCTACTAGGTGGAGAAGTTTCCCCCTCCTTAGTATTAATTTCTAAAATTGGAATAGTTTCACCTTTCTTTAAAGAATTTAATACTTCAAGATTATTATTTTTTTCATCATCATTTTTTGCATCTTTATCAGTAACATCCTCTTTTACAACCTCTAAATATCCAGAATGAGTACACACTTTACCATTTGCAGTAAATTCTTCGTTTTCGATACATAATGTTATAGATATTTTGTTATATTCAGCCGGAGGATAAAATATACTTAAGAAACGTTTTATTATAATATGAAAAACATCTTTTTGTAATTTTTCTAGTTTGCTATAATTTTCAAAACCTTGTCCTGTAGGAATAATAGCATAGTGATCAGTTATTTTTTTATCATTAACATATTTTGTTTTTAGTAAATTTGTCTTGTATTTTTCATCTACCATTTTCTTAATATGTTTTTTTATACTTTCATCTAAATTTGATTTATATAATCCGTTTAAGTTTTTAGAAATTTCTTTTGCAACTGTGCTAGATAATACTCTAGCATCAGTTCTAGGATATGTAACCAATTTTTTTTCATATAATTCTTGAATGATATTTAAAGTTTCATCAGGAGATATTTTAAACTTCTTTGAACATACATTTTGTATTTCAGCTAAGTTGAATAACAGAGGAGCATTTTCTTTTGTTTTTTTCTTTGTTATCTCTTTTACTATAGCTTCATTTGAAGAAGATTTCATATAATCTATATGTTTTTTTGCATCTTCTTCCTTTTTAAAGCCTGTTTCATTGTATAGCAATGGTAAATTATATACTTTAGATTTTTCTGTTGCCTGCCATTGAGCTTCAAAATTACTTTCATTATTTCCAAATTTTCCTATTATTTTATAGAAATTCTGCTTTTTAAAATTCCTTATTTCTCTTTCTCTTGCTACAATCATACCAAGTACGCAAGTCATAACTCTTCCTATTGATATTACAGCTTTTTGTTCATTTAAAGACTTAGCTAAATCTCTTCCATATATTAAAGATAAAAGTCTTGAGAAATTTATTCCTATTAGATAATCTTCTTTTGCTCTTAAATATGCACTATCAGACAAACTATCGTATTCACTAAGATCTTTTGCTTCCTTTATTCCTCTCTCTATTTCTTCCGTAGTTTGAGAGTCAATCCAAACCCTTTTAATTTCTGCATTAGGATTTGGTTTTGCCATCATAAAAACTAAACGCTGAATATACTCTCCTTCTCTTCCTGAGTCCCCAGCGTTATATATAACTGAGATATCTTCTCTTTTTAAAAGCTTTTCTACTATATTAAACTGATTTTTAACAGCGGGTATAATTTCATATTTCCATTCTTTTGGTATAAAAGGAAGTGTACTTAATTTCCAAGATTTTAGATTCTCGTCATACGCTTCTGGATAGCTCATGGTAACTAAATGCCCTACACACCAAGTTATAATCCACTCATCAGATTCTAAATATCCATTTTGTCTTTTTGTATTTATTTTTAAAGCTTTAGCAAATTCCATTGCAACTGATGGCTTTTCTGTAATAATTAATTTTTTCATGTTTACCTCTTTAATATATCAGTATTATACAATAATTAAAGTAAAATAGCAATATAATCTGTACTAAAAATCTCCTCCTGAAGGTAATGTTAATTTACAAAAAAATTTAATTTATAGAATAAAAAGGTTGGAATATTAAGAAAAAAATAAAAAACAATACTAAAATAAAAAGAAAAAATCGTTGAACTTGCATTTGCATATTAAACAATTTTTGTTATATTTTAATTACTCCTTAAATATATTCTATTACTTTGAAAAAACATAAATAAAAAACAAGTTTTTGCAAAAAAGGCAATAAGCCCCCTTTTCCCATATAAAGTTATATGTTGATTAACTTGTTTATTATGTTCAACTGCAAAATATTGAATCTTATAATCCTAACGTGAAAAACTTAATATTTAATACTATTAAGAAAAGGTCTTATATAGGTCGGCCTTTTTTCTGACAGTTGAAATTTGTATTTGTTATTATATATTTAATTGTGAAATTACGCAAGTTAGGTTGCGGACATAGTCTGCCGTATGATATATATCCTCTAAGATATCTCTTGACATTCCCATTTCCAGTAATTTTTCAAGTATAAATATATGCTCTTCCCCAGAATCAAACTTAATTTTTAATTCATCATATGTTACCTTTATAACTTTTGATTTTAATAAGCAGTTGATAATTTTATTATTTTCATTTTCTAAATCCTTAGCAATTTCTCTTACATCACTTAGAGTAAGGCATTTGCTTTCACGACAAATTTTCTTTACTGAATTCATGACATATTCAGTATTAGTAGTAACGTATCTTTATTGACCTAATGAAAAAAGGATATTAGCAATGCTATTACAACAACCAACTGATATAGCCTTAATATGATTAGGCACTATAGATAAAATATCATATATTGCAAAGCCATGATATACACTTCCACCAGTTGAGTTAATTAATAAAATTACTTCATCTTCTTTCTTCAAAGCTTTTATCCGATTTATAACATGAAGATAAGTTGATTCCTGAATTTCTCCAGTTATATCTATTACGCATTTATTAATTAATTTCCTACAATTATATAATGATTATTATGAGACTTATGAATATACTAACTCATTTTTTATCACTCCTATTTCTTCTATATTATTATACCACTTTAGTTTTCTACGACGCAAGCGTCGGGGAATTAAACTAGAAGAGATTCAACATAAATTTTAAAATCTGTGAATATTGGTAAGTTTTAGTACAATATATATTGATTTTTAAAATGTTTTAATATAAAATAAAATATGTGCTATTATAGCTCAGTTGGCAGAGCAACAGATTCGTAACCTGTAGGTCGGGAGTTCGATTCTCCCTAATAGCTCCATAAAAAACATTGATATCAAGCCTTTCATAAAGATAGACTTGATATTTTTCATTTGTAATTTTTACCATTTTATACACCTTTTTACCTATTTTTTTGA
>CAZTVT010000032.1:0-12344 GCA_964617175.1 uncultured Clostridium sp. | reverse complement strand
TCATGTTTTTGTCGATTCGTAAAATTTTGTGTCTATATATCTATTCTAACACCAACCTAACTGTTATATTTAGAAAAGTTGTCTAATACAATAGCAAGTAAAGTATTAAACATAATTCTACACATAAGAAAATTAAGATAGAATAAATTAGCTTGAGTTTTATTAGGATAAGCTCTAAAAGTATAAGTTTTGTATTTCATGCAAACCTCCGTAAAAAAATAAGTATAATTATTATATCATTAAAAGAAATAAGGAAGCAACAATATTACACTAAGTACGGAGTTCTATTTTTGTCGATGGGAAATGGGAGGCGGTAAAAAAATATTGAAAATATTTTTTTACAAAACTAACTCGTTGATTTTTGGAGAGAGTTGGTATATAATGTATTGTGTAATAATATGTGCAATGTTATGTATGTAAAAATAATAAATTAGGTGATAATTATGAGTGATAAAAAAATAATATTAACTGGAGATAGACCAACAGGAAAACTTCATATAGGGCATTATTTTGGCTCTTTGCAAAATAGGGTAAAATTACAAGATGAATATGAACAATATATTATGGTTGCAGATGTACAAGCTTTAACAGATAATTTTAATAATCCTGAAAAAGTTAGAAATTCTGTAAAAGAACTTTGTATTGATTATTTATCTTGTGGAATAGATCCTAAAAAAACTACAATATTTATTCAATCTATGATACCAGAGATTGCTGAACTTACAGTTTTTTATTCAAATTTAGTTACTGTTTCAAGACTTGAGAGAAATCCAACAGTAAAAAGTGAAATAGCTCAGAAAAAAGAGTTGTTTGGAAATAATGGTGAAAGTATTACATATGGATTTTTAGGATATCCTGTAAGTCAATCAGCTGATATAACAGCTTTTGGTGCACATTTGGTGCCTGTTGGAGAAGATCAACTTCCTATGATAGAACAAACAAGAGAAATAGTGAGAAAATTTAACGCAACATATGGAGAAACTTTAATAGAACCAGAAGCTTTGGTAGGAAAAATGCCTAGAGTAAAAGGTTTAGATGGAAATGCTAAAATGGGAAAAAGTTTAGGCAATGCAATATATCTTTCTGATAGTGAAGAAGAAATAACAAGAAAAGTTATGGGAGCTGTTACTGATAAAACAAAGATAAAAAAAGACGATTCTGCAAATCCAGAAATATGTATGGTTGGATATTATCATAAAATGTTTAGTAATAATAATCTAGAATGTATATTTGAAGAATGTAAACAAGGAAAAAGAGGATGTGTTGCATGCAAAAAAGAACTTGCTAAGAATATATGTGAATATTTAAGACCTATTAGAGAAAAAAGAAGATATTATGAAGAAAATCCAGAGATTGTAAGTAAAGTATTAAAAGATGGAGTAGAAAAAGCAAGATTAAAGGCAAAAAATACAATGATTAAAGTAAAGAAAGCTATGAAAATAGATTATTTTGGTTAAAATATAAGAGGAATATATGATAGGAGAATTATTAATTTTAGGGACTGCATTAAAAGTAGCAAAAAAAGCTATTGATATAGAATATTTAAAATCAAAACATTTAGAACTTTCAGATGAAGAAAAAAGAGATATTTTAAATGATGAAAATAGAAGTTTCATACATTTTACAACTGAGGAGAATGCAAAAAACATTATGAAATCGGGTTATATAATTCCATCAAAAGGGGTTATTAATAATCATTTTTCTACTAGTATGAATGCAAAAGGAAAAAAAGAATTTTCTGAAAAAGTATATATGTTTGATAGTAAAAATTTTAGTGTTGAAGATTATATAAGGAATCTGCCAAGAAAGAATTCGCCATATGCTGGACGTTATACTTTTACTGCAATTAGCATGAAACCAAATGAGTATAATATAAATAATTTTAGTAAAAGAGCAATAGATGGAGCTGTTACGTATGAAGGAAGATTAGACCTTTCATACACTAATACTAGAGCTGTAAAGTATGCTTTAGATTTAGATGAAAATGATGAATATATTATGAAAGAAATTGGTTTAGATGAAGACTATATTCCAAGTAGAGAACTTTTAGAAAAAATAAAAAAAACAAAATGTGGCAATATAAAATATGGAATAAATGTTTTTTTAAAAGAATTAAAAAATGCTAAAAGTGCAAAAATAAGATATAAAGTTAATAAAGATAAATATAAAGAACAGATAAATAGAAGAAAAAACTTTGCAAAGGCAAATAGACAATTACTGAACGAAGAAAAACAAATAGACCGTGTATATGGCATTGATAATAAAAGTTTGGTGGTTAGAAAGTCTGGATATGAAATTATTGATGGGAAAAAATTGCAAAAAATTGAAGTTATAGGAGATGGATTTGAAAATAGCGATAAAAAGGTAACAGAGGCTACTAAGTGTTTTTATATGGATGATATAGATTTTGATGTATATGATAGCAAAGATATGGCACAGTATTTTTGTAATAATTATGAACATGCTATAAATAATAGTGACAAATCTCCTGAATATATAGGAATGCCTCTTAAAGTTTTAGATGATGGAAGCATTATTAATGAGTATGATGAAAAATTTAGAAGCCATTATATTAATAAAGTAAATGCATCTGAATATTCTAAAGGAAATTTTTACAAAACTAACTCGGTGGATAAAATGATGGCGAAATTAAAATCTTTTTTTCATAGAATTACTGGTAAGTCGAGTCAAAAAATGCTAAGTGCTCCTGTGGATCCTGAATTAAGTAAATTGGGTGTTAATAGTGTTGAAGAATTAAATAGATATGATCCTGATATACAAATATTAGAAAAAAGTTTTAAATATACTTTAGGTGAATTAACAACTGATGAAAGTAAAGTTATAAATAGTGCTATACAAGACTTGGACAATAAAAAAGAAAGAGAAAGTAATAAAGGTTATAAGGAGATAGAAGATGGTAATAGATTATGTTAGAATAAAAGTTAAAGCGGGAAATGGTGGTAATGGTGCTAATAGTTTTAGAAGGGAAAAATATATTGCTGCCGGTGGACCTGATGGTGGAGATGGTGGAAAAGGCGGAAATATATATTTAAAAGTAGATAGCAATACATCTACTTTACTTGACTTTAAATATAAAAAGGAATTTAGGGCAGAAGATGGCAAAAACGGTGATGGTGCAAGAAAGACAGGAAAAT
This sequence comes from uncultured Clostridium sp., assembly GCA_964617175.1. Taxonomy (GTDB): domain Bacteria; phylum Bacillota; class Clostridia; order TANB77; family CAG-465; genus CAG-465. Next base: position 9,189 of record CAZTVT010000032.1, on the reverse strand, counting down.
CTGGTGAAGATTTATATATTTCTGTTCCTATTGGTACTATTGTAAGAGATATAGATAAAGGTATTGTTATAGCTGATATGTCAAAAGAAGGAGAAGTATTTTTAGTAGCAAAAGGTGGAAAAGGTGGAAAAGGTAATATGAATTTTGCAACACCTACAAGGCAAGTTCCAAATTTTGCAGAAGCGGGTCATAAAGGTGTTGAAAAACATCTTGAGCTTGAACTAAAGATGCTTGCTGATGTTGGACTTATAGGATTTCCAAATGTAGGCAAATCTACTATTATATCTACTGTATCATCTGCTAAACCTAAAATTGCTAATTATCATTTTACTACACTTGAACCAACACTTGGTGTTGTAAAAGCTAAAAATGGTGACACTTTTGTTATGGCAGATATTCCCGGTATTATAGAAGATGCAAGTGAGGGAGTAGGACTTGGATTTAAGTTCTTAAAACATATTGAAAGGACACGATTACTTTTACATGTTATTGATATTACAGGGAGTGAAGGAAGAATACCTGTAGAAGACTTTAAATTAATAAATAATGAATTAAAAAAATATAGTGAAAAGCTAGCGTCTAAAAAGCAGATTGTTGTAGCAAACAAAATGGATAGTTTAGGTGATGAAAAATATTTAGAAGACTTAGAAAGAGTATGTAATAAAAAAGGATTAAAATTATTTAAGATTTCAGCTGCAACAAGACTTGGTTTAGATGAACTTATAGACTATATATCAAAAGAATTAAAAACTATTCCTAAAGAGGATATTGTTGAGGTTATAGATGATACTGAAGATGAATTTGTAGATCAGGAATGGTTTATTGAGAAAAAAGGAGATACTTACTATGTTACAGGTGCTCCTATTGAAAGACTTATGAGTAAGGTAAATATATTTGATATTGAGTCGAGACAATATATGCAAAGGGTATTGAATAAAATGGGGGTTATGGATAAGGCAAAAGAACTTGGACTTAAAAATGGTGAATATCTTGATGTTATTGGATATCAGTTGGAATATAACGATTAAAAAATACACCTAAAAATGTTTTTATCTACATTTTTAGGTGTTATTATATTAACTAAAATCCGTTCTTTATTAAGTATTTCTTGTAATTTTATTTTTAATGCGGGCAAGTCTTCTGATATAATATCCCATATAAAGTTAAGCTTTATACCATCATAATCATGTACAATTTTATTCCTTAAATTTTTAATAATAATCCAATCTATATTTGGATATTTTAGCATTGTTTCACTAGATATATTTTTAATTAATTCTCCAATTTGGCTAATAGAAAAAACAGTTGCATCAACTTTTTCTTCATTGTTACAAAAAGTATTAAAGCTACATTCTTTAGTATATCTTAATGCTTTATCGATATATTCAATCATCTTTTTTATAGATATGCATTCTTTATTTTTCATATACAATCACTCCCGTTTTTTTAATTTCTTTATCTATAGGAGAATCATTAATGATTTCATATTTTTCGAACCCATCTATTTCTTTTTGCAATTTTTCTTGAATAGTGCAAATTAATTTTAGCAATGCAAACCCTTTTAACTTAGAATTAGTATCTATTATTAAATCAATATCACTATTTTTTGTAGCATTGCTTTTTGCGTAAGAGCCGAATAATATTACTTGATATACAGGTTCATTTTTTAAGGTATCTTTTAAAATTTCCCTAATTTCATCTATTGTATAGATTTTTTCACTCATATTTTTTCCCCCTCGTATAAATTTATTATACCATAAATAAAATTAAAATACTATAAGTTTTACTATAAAATGCTATATTTAATAAATTGAGATGGTGTTAGAATAACGAATTTTTAAAATTGATAATTAGTATAAAAATAAAAAAGAGTAGTATAAATAAATTCTCACTTCAAAATTTGAAGTGAGAACTTTACTTAAAGCAATAATGCTATAAATATAAATACAATCCAAAATATTGCATCTATAATCCATATGACTACTCGTAGACAACAAGTGGTTACTTTTAGAGCAAGCCATAGGAAAGCTATTGCAAAGCAAAGAGTAATAAGCAAAGCAATCATTTTTTATCTCCTTTTTTTCTTAATTTTTTTAAAATCTCTGGAAGATTAATCTTCTTTGATAAAAAGAGATACGATAGTACAAAATAAACGATTGAAATGATTATATCAATAATCAAAACAATATAATTATTTGTACGGATGGAATTTGCACCTACACCAAATATAAGGGCAAGTATTAATCCACCAATTACTTCATGAGGCATATGACCTGCTTTGATGTTTATCTGGTCGCCAAGATCAGACCAAAATTCCTGCAGTGATTCTGATACTACGAAGTAATTTTTAGACTCTTTTAAAAACTTATGCATTGTTTGAGCGTTCTCTTGAACTCTCATTCGAATACCAAGTGCATCACGTATTGTCATAGCTGTCCAGAGCAATAAAATAACTTCTGCTGCAATTGCTATTGTTACTTCAGTTTTAGATGAAGCATTATATACAGCTTCGTATAAAAGAGGAGTTACAACTATGCTAGCCGTTACTGAAACTGCTGTATGAGAGGATGGAAAATCTCCGTCTGAAAAAAATTGTTTTACAATATTCCGTGGAGTTCTATCTTTGGTAATTGCGACTTTAAGTAAACACTTAAAAGCCTGAGATGTAACCCATGCAAGTGCAATACTTAGAGCAAGGTAAATAAGTGTGTCCAGAGCAAAAAAAGTATTTTCGTTCATTTAAATCCCCCTAGTTAGATAAATTTTTATAATTTTGGACTAAAGCTAATTGTACCACGTTTTTGAACAATTGTCAAATTGCATAAAAATTTAAATATTACAAATAATAAAAATGGGTGGTAAATATATGTGGATTATGTATATATTAATATCTATTATATTAATTCTATTTGTAATTTTATTTGTTTTTCCTATAACAATAGAAATAAAAGATAATATAAAACCAACTTTTAATAAAATAAAAAAATATAAAAATGAGAGCGTAAAGGAAAAACATTATGTAAAAATTAAAATTCTTAAATTTATTACTGTGTATAAAAGAGATTTAGACACGAATAAAAATGAAAATGATAGTAAAAAATTATATAAAAATACTACAAATGATCCGTTAGAAATGGTTGTAAATTCTGTTTTTAATGCGCTAGATAAAGCTGTTACAAGTGAAAAAGTAAATAAGGCGTTACTTAATTCAAAGGACTTTAAAAATATTATAAATAGTATGTACATAAAAAAATTGCATTTAGATTTTGGTATAAATTTGATAAATAGTATTGTAAATGCATATGTTTCAACACTTATAAACGTAATAATAAATATGGTTATAGCAAGTAATATAAATAAGTTTAATTTAGAAGATACAAGATACAAAACGTATATAAGCGGTGAAGTGTATAATATAAAAATTGATAGTATAATTGATGTTAAACTTGCAAATATTATTTATATAATATTTAAAATAATATATAAATTAAGAAAGGTGGAAAAGAAAAATGTCAGAGATAAAACATCCAATAGAAAGTTTAATGATGACAGCTATGACTTCACTTGAAAGTATGGTAGACGTTAATACAATAGTAGGAGATATGGTTACGGCTCCTGATGGAACGGTAATAATTCCTGTTTCAAAAGTTTGTTTTGGATTTGCAGCAGGAGGTAGTGAGTTTAATACCAATAAATTAAATAAATTTTCAGAAAGTGCAAAGCTTCCTTTTGGTGGTGGTAGTGGAGCAGGTGTTAATATATCACCAGTTGCTTTTTTAACTGTAAAAGATGGGCAAATTAAATTACTTAATGTAAATGGAACGACTTCAGTAGATAAGTTAGTTGATATGATACCAGATATTGTAAATAAAGCTAATACTTTAATTGAAAAAGCTGTTCAAAAGCCAAAGCAAGTTTTAAAAGTAGAACAAACAGGGGATACTTCTAATCCTGACGATATAGAAGATTGGCATAAAACATAAAAAAGAGCCTCTCAAATTAACGAGAGACTTTTTTTAAATTATCTCGAGCAACTTGATTCTTTTTCTCGAGATAATTCTTTATTTCTACTACGTTCTGAGTATTAGAACGTGGCTTTTGAGGAGGAATTTCATAAGATGATAGAAATCTTATGATTTCCTCTTTCCTTTCCTCCTCCCTTTTAGCCATTGCCTTAGCCTCAGCAATAGCTATTTCTTGAGATTTTGCCTTAGCTTTAGCATTAGATCGTGCCTTAGCTTTTGCATAGGCTCGTTCTTGTATTTTTGCCTTTATAATTTTTATAAATATAAAGGCAAAAACGAGGGTTATTAGCTCAAATGCCAGCGCGAACTGGCCCTTTTCAACAGCTGTAATTGCTGCTAAAATAGCAATTACTACAGTTGTACTAACTAATGCATAAAATAGTTTTTTCATATTAAGCCCTCCCCTGAGCTTGAACTAAATTAGTAAATTGAGACTTTAAAATAAGCTAAGGTGGGGGTTATATTTTTAATATATAACTTGTCTTAATCTTAACAATCTATTTATTTACTAACTTTAGTATTTTTTTATATTATTTACATAATATAATTATAACACATTTTACATAAAAAGTCAAGTTAGGTATACTTGACTTTTATATACAAAAAATATATAATTTAATTATAGTTTGGGAGGAAGTATAATGGAACAAGAAAAAATAATGGATTCTTTAAAGGATTTATTAAATGTTCGTTTTGATAAATATGCTGATAAAGCTGCTTTTATTGAAAAAGCGGATGATAATAAAGAATTTAATAAAGTATTATATAAAGAAGTAAAAGAAAATATTAATGCATTAGGAACTATAATGCTTGAAAAATTTAATTTAAAAGGTGAAAAAATAGCAGTAATTGGAGAAAATAGTTCTAAATGGTATGAAACATATCTTGCAGTAGTGTGTGGTGTAGGAATTATAGTGCCGCTGGATAAAGAATTACCTGCAAATGAAGTTTTAAATTTACTAAAAAGATCAAAAGCAAAATGTATAGTTTACTCTACTAGAAGAAAAGAGTTAATAGAAAGTATAAAAAATGAATTGCCTAAAGATATGGTATTTATAGAAATGTCAAAAGGAAAAAGTGATGAAATAAGTTATTCTTTTGATGAGATTGTAAATGAAGGAAAAGAACTTGTAGATACAGGTAATACTAATTATATAGATGCAAAAATAGATAGAGAGGCTTTTAATATTTTGTTATTCACATCTGGTACTACTGCAGCTTCAAAGGGAGTTATGTTATCACATAAAAATTTATGTGCAGATATTTATTCCTGTTATGATATTGTTCCTATGTTTGGAAAATATACATGTCTTTCTGTACTTCCACTTCATCATACTTTGGAATTTACTTTATCTTATTTGTTTATGACAAGTATTGGTGGTACAATAGCTATTTGTGAAGGATTAAAATATATAGTTAAAAATTTACAAGAGTTAAAACCTGATTTTATGGTAGTAGTTCCGGAACTTGTTGAAAAAATGGCCTCAAGAATAGAAAAAACAATAGAAAAACAAGGTAAAACGAAACTTGTGAACTTTATGGGAGGGGTTACATCAGGACTTAGTAAAATCGGAATTGATTTAAGAAGGACAGTATTTAAAGAAGTACAAAAGAATTTAGGTGGAAATTTAAAATACTTCTTTTGTGGAGGTGCTCCACTTGACAAAGAAATTCATAAGAAAATGGAAAGATTTGGATTTAAATTTTTGCAAGGTTATGGATTAACAGAAACATCACCTCTTGCAGCAGGTAATAGATTAAATGATAGAGAACCAGGAACTGTCGGTAAAGCTGTTTATGGAGATGAAATACGAATTGACTTAAGTGAAAATGAAGATGAAAATAGTAATATAGGTGAAATAATAATACGTGGAGATAATGTCTTTATGGGCTATTATGAGAATGAAGAAGAAACAAAAAAAACTTTAAAAAAAGGGTGGTTCTATACAGGTGATTTAGGATATTTTGATCTGAAAGGAAACCTTGTAATAGCTGGTAGAAATAAAAATGTTATAGTTACTCCTAATGGGAAAAATATTTTTCCAGAAGAAATTGAACAATTAATAAATAAGATACCACTAGTTGAGGAATCTATGGTGTATGGTAAAAGTGAAAATGGAACTGGTAAGGATTTAATTGTATCTTGTAAAGTAACATTAAATGAAGAATATATTGAAGAAATTTATGCCTCAACAAGACCTAGTGATGACGAATTATATAAAATGATATGGGAAGATATAAAGAAAGTAAATAAGTTGATGTCACCATATAAATCAATAAAGAAATTGGAAATTAAACATGAACCTTTTGTAAAAACTACAACTCTTAAAATAAAAAGATTTGAAGAATTAAAGAAAGATAAATAATATTTATGCAGTCTGGTAATTTACTGGGCTGCTTTTCCTGTTTATAAATTTGTTAAAAAAGTATTGACAACGTTTATAAAAAATAGTATAATTCTAAGAGTAGATGTACCATTAGCTCAGTTGGTAGAGCAGTTGCCTCTTAAGCAATTGGTCCAGGGTTCGAGTCCCTGATGGTGCACCATATATTATTAAAGCCTTACAATTATTCTTGTAAGGTTTTTTTCTATTTAAACAAGCTTGTAACATAAAGTAAAAGAAATTCATAATATATAATTATAAGTGGTGGATAAAAATGAAAAAGAATGTTACTATTAAGTGTATCTCTAATAATCCATTTGATTATTATTATGTTTTTGTATATCAACGTAATAAATTAATATATAAATGTATAACAAATTCAATTGGATATTTAAATCTTAAATTAAAAAGATGCAGGATATATACAATTATTGTTCTATCAAATAATTATATGAATTCATTAAAAATTTGCAAAAATATTTTTGTAAATAAATGTTGTTCACAATTTTTCCCTATTTTTTTGGACAACGTTACAAAAAAAAATACATCCTCCATTAAAGTAAAACTAACAGATGAATTTTATAAAGGTTTGCCAATTAAAGGAGGAGAATTAATATTATGGCCCAACATATAATACCAATTACAAATGGGAATGGAAGTAAAGAATTAGCAAATGGAAATTATAATGTAGTTGCTAATGTTTCAGGATATGACAATGCAACCATTCTTCCTGAAACACAAGAAATTACAGAGGGAATAGATAGTTATAGTTTTACTATAGCTGCTACTGGTACTTTAACTTTGCATGTTTCTGATGATGGTACAGATATTGGTGTTCCTATTCAAGGCGCAACTTTTTATCGTTGTGATGCAGAAGGAAATACCTATGGCGATTTAATAGAATCAGATGTTGATGGAAACGCTGTTTTTGAAAATGTACCTTACCTTGATGGAGAAGAAGGTCCTACTATATATTTCAAGCAAGTAAGTTCAGATGGAGAGCATGATTTTAATCAAGATCTGCAAACCACAACTCTTGATCAAGAAACGAAAACAGTAGAAATTTTAAATCCAGAAGCTGCTGCTAGAACATTTACACTTACAGATGCAAATTATGCTAATTTACCAATAGAAGATGGTGAAATTACTTTATCTGAATAAAAAATATATGAAGTAGAAAGCACTTTTTGAAAATTCTACTTCATATTTTTTAACTTATTTAGAAAAATTGCAGATCCATTGTATGAAGTATATGAAGAAATTTTTAATACAAATAACAGTCCTGATTATGATCGGGAAAAGTTAAAACCTCAAATGTCAGAATTATTAAAAAAGATTTTTGAATTATTGTAATAAACATAAAAAGCAAAAGGGAAATCCCTTTGGCTTTTATATTTTTATTATTTGACCTATTGTAATTAAATCAGAAGTAAGATTATTAAGTCTCATTAGATTTTCAACTGTAGTGTTATGACGTTTTGCAATATTCCAAAGAGTGTCTCCAGCTTTTACTACATATATGTTATCATTTGGAACAATTAATTTTTGAGCTATCATAATTAAATCAGTAGACAAGTTATTTAACTCCATTAATTTTTCAACTGTGGTGTTATATCTTTTTGCAATATTCCAAAGAGTATCTCCAGCTTTTATGGTGTATGTGTTTGTTGAAGTGCTCATTGAAGCCATAGGAATTTTAAGAACTTTTCCTATCATAATTAAGTCAGAAGTTAAATTATTAAGTTTCATTAATTCTTCAACTGTAGTGTTATATCTTTTAGCAATATTCCAAAGAGTATCTCCAGCTTTTACAGTATATGTATTTTCACTAATTGGAACTATATTTTCACCTATATTAAAAGTTTCAAGAACACCTTTTACTACCGCATTTACATATTTTTTGTAATTATCTTGAATTCTTTTTAAATCAGTTGGATTATTTATATATCCATATTCCACTATAACTGGTTCAGTAGAACCAGTATCTCTATGTATAAAATAATAGTCTTTATTAGGGTTGCTAGGAAGACGTCTTTGATATACAGTTCTTACTGGTTGACCTGCCATTTCTAACTCTTTTAATATATTTTTTGAAAGAGTGTCTGTATTTCTTAATGCATAGATAACTTCTGATCCTTCTATATTAGGTGTATCGCTTGAATTTATATGATTAGAAATTACTACTACGTTTGGATTATCACCATATGCCGCAAGTATTCTTCTTATACGTTCTGTTGGTGATATAGTTTCATCGATTGTACGAATTAACGTAGCTGGCACGCCTGCCTCAAGAAATCTTTCTAGCATATATTTTGAAATCATAAGGTTCAAATCTTTTTCATTTACTCCATTTGCTACTGCCCCAGGATCTGTTCCACCATGTCCAGCATCAATTACAACTTTTAAATCATTCATTTTATTACCTCCTAGTTAAATTATATGATTTTATTTTTATATGTGTTCTAAATTATAATAATTTGACATTTTATTATAAAATATAACAAATTATAACAAATTCTTTACTTAAGAATGTGTAAGTGATATAATTATTTTATAAGTATGTAATAAAGGATTTTGTTTTTTTATGAGAGAAATAAGGTATAGGAATAAAGAAAAAAGGGATAGAAATTTAAGAAAAATAAAAATTGTTTCTAAATGTGTATTATTTATATTTCTTTTTATTATACTATTTATGATTTTAAAAATAAGGGGAAAATATCAAACATATATTAAAGATAGTATAAATTTAAAAAACAATAATCAAAATGTATTTATACATC
>CAZTVT010000031.1:0-12918 GCA_964617175.1 uncultured Clostridium sp. | reverse complement strand
ATTATATTCATTGCTTTCATTTACAGTGTAAGTATCTCCATTAATATTTACAGAACTTGCCGCATCTACTATAGATACAAATCAGAAGTTAATTATAAAGAAAGCAAAAAGAGCGGTAACTGAATAAATTATCTTTTTCATATATATAGCCTCCTCGTATTTATTAATATATAAATTATCTTTATAATGCACAGTATATACTAAATATTTAAAAAACTCAAGCATACATCACAAATTAATCGTTTCTTTTTCGTTACACAAATATTACACTTTTATTTCTGCTTTTGATAAAAAAGAACACCATATGACATTTTTTTCAAATTATTATACAAAAGTAGAGTGTAACCATATTTACTAGTCTACACTCCATATACCTATTACTCAACAAATAAATTCTTTGACTTCCTTGCGGATACATTAAGTGCTATTGCTATAGCCATACCATTTGTAATTAAACTACTTCCACCATAACTTACAAAAGGAAGCGGAACACCTGTTATTGGCAAAAGCCCTATGGTCATACCTATATTTTGAACAAAATGGAAAAATATTAGTCCAGCTACACCTATTACCATAAAACTTGAAAAGTCATCTGGTGCATATTTTGATATATGTATAAGTCTAAATAAAAGTATTGCAAAGAGTATTACTACAATTACTGATACTAAAAATCCCATTTCTTCTGATATTACAGAAAATATAAAATCAGTTGATTTTATTGGAAGATATCCATATTGAGTTTGAGCACCTTTAAGAAGTCCTGTTCCAAACAACATACCTGAACCTACTGCAATTTTAGATTGTATAGCATTATATCCACTTCCTAGAGGATCAAGCTCAGGATTTATAAATACCTTTATTCTTTCTTGTTGTGTTGGATTAAGCAAGAAAAAATAAACAAGTGGAACTAGTACTATAAGTAACAATATTGCAATTAATATATATCTATATTTTATTCCAAATTTAAACAACATAAATGCGGCTATTACAACAAAAGCTATTGCTGTTCCAAAATCAGGCTGTAACATTATTAAAATAACTGGGATTATAAATGTAAGAGCCATAATAGTTATTAATAATATTTTTTTCTTTTTATCGTTTTTATTAACATTATTTTTATAAAGAGTAGCAAACTTTGCAACACATATTATAAAACCAATTTTCATAAGTTCAGATGGTTGGTACAATATTCCTCCTAAGTTAAACCAACTACTAGCTCCCATAAGTGACGGCATAAACAAAACAAGTATTAATAAGATTAAATTAACAGCATATAATATATATCCTGCTATATCAAACATTTTATAATCAACTGCCCAAATTATTATCATCATAACAAAAACAGCAGACATCCATATTATTTGCTTTATATATTCATCCTTATTTACATCTGTATTATATCCCGCCGAAAAGATTGCTATAACACCTATTACAAATAAAACAAAAATTGTTATAAGTACTACATAATCTGTATTTTTTATTAAACTTTTTAACAATAAAAGTTCCCCCTTTTTTGTTTTTATGAATTAAAGAAAGCTTTATATGCAAGATAAGTCATATATGTATCGTATACACTTACCACCTCGAAAGGAGAATGCATTGCAAGGACTGGCGTACCACAATCAATAACATCCATACCTTTATTTGCAAGTATATATGCTATTGTTCCTCCTCCGCCTTTTCCTTGTTTTCCTAAAACTGCAAATTGATATACTATATCATTTTTATCAAAAATTCTTGTTACTTCAGATGTGAATTTAGCTGTAGCTTCACTTGCACTATATTTTCCACTTCCACCAGTGTATTTTTCAAGTGCAACACCAGAGCCTATTATATTGCCATTTGGTAAATCAGATACTTCATCGTAGTCAGGATCTACGGCAGTAGATACATCAGCAGATAACATTTTTGAATTATAATACATTTCTAATTCATTTATATCTTTACTTCCTGTTTTTTCTATAATTTTTCTTGCAAATAAATCAAAGGCTTGTGTACTCATAGAAGTATTTCCAACACTTCCAATTTCTTCTTTATCAACAAGCAATGCAATGGCTGTTTTCTTTATTTTTTTACTATTTTTAGATATATCTATTATTGCTTTTATATTTGCATATGAACAGACTCTATCATCATGTCCATATCCTCCTATCATGCTTTTATCAAATCCAATATATCTAGTTTTAAAAGCTGGAACAAAAGAAATATCTGATCTTGCAAAATCAATCTCTTTTATACCATATTTTTCATTTAATATTTTAAGAATATTTTCTTTTACTTTATTCTTTTTAGCCAAGCTATCTTGAACGTTTCCAATTAATACTGACATTTTTTCAGCATCTATAAATTCATTTGCATTTTTACTTAATTGATCTTTTGCAAGATGTGGAAGAAGATCTGTTATTGTAAAGCAAACATCATCACCTTCTTCTCCAATTGAAATCTCTATTTTTTCTCCTTTTTCATTATATACTACACCATGCATAGCAAGTGGAATTGATAACCACTGATATTTTTTTATACCACCATAAAACTGAGTTTTAAGTAAAGCCATATTGTGGTTTTCTATAAGTGGCATTGGTTTTAAATCAAGTCTTGGACTATCTATATGAGATCCTATAATATTAACACCTTTCTCAAGCTCTTCATTTCCAATAACAGCAATAAATAAAGATTTTTCTTTATTTATAAAATAGATTTTATCACCAGGATTTAAAACCTCATGTTCATTTATATCACTAAATCCAGCTTTTTTTAACATATTTATACATTCTTTTGTACATAAATATTCTGTTCTTGATATATCTAAAAATTCCATATACTTTTTAGAATATTCTTTTGCAGCAACGATTTCTTTTTCATCTAAGTTGTTATATATATCTTTTTTTTCATAACCTAACTTCATACTATCTACCACCTTTTAATTTTTCTATTATATAATATTTCTGTTTTAACCATAAATTATTCTTTAATTTTTTATTTTACAAGATAAATTTCATCTTGAACTTGAGTTAAAGGAATGCCACCAAATTTTGTAACTTGAATCATTTCCTCTATCGAACCACCATTTGATATATTTATTCTAGGCTCTAAAGTATACACTCCATTTTCTATTAATTCTATATTTGCAAGTTTTGATTTTTTTATTGAAATAATAGCTCCTAAATCATGTACTTCTTTTCCTACCGGATGACCTGTTGCATGATTGTAATCTGGATATCCTGATTTTATAATTTTATCCCTTACAATTTTATCTACTTTATATGCTTTTACTCCTGACCTCATTTCATCAATTCCATCAGAAATAGAAGTAACTAAAGTATTAAACACTTTCATAACAGCTTTTGGAGGTGCAAATTCGTTATTTTTTAGAGCATACCCCATCCTTTGCATATCAGTGTAAAGCACCATTCCATCATCAAAAGTAACCTTAATACCAAAATCAAAATATATTGTATCCCCTTTATATAATTTTTTCATACTTGGAAGAGAATGTCCTCCTTTTGAAAGATTTACACCAGTAAGTACAATAGGGCAGTTATCCCACGCCATATCATATGATACTATATCATTTGAGTCCATATATATCTTCATTATTTCATCTGTAATATTATGTGTAATATTTACAATATCTATTTCTGTATTTCCAACTTTAATTTTTTTAAAAGTTTCTTTTAAAATCCTATTTGTTATATCTGCTAAAAATCTTAATCTAGTAATTTCTTTTTCTGTCTTTCTCGACTCTAAATCATATATAATTTTTTCTGCTGAAGAAAATTTTATTTTCTTTTTATACTTAATATATGGCTTTTTTAAAATTTTAGTTATACATACGTAATTGCCATGTGTTAGTATATCTACATTTCTATCAGACATAGTTGAATAACTAAGACATATTTCATTACAAAAATCAAGATTTGCTATAATATCTTCTATTATATTATTTAATTCATCTAAATTGGAATATACAAAAAATTTAACTTTTTTCTTATCATAATTTAATTTTGATATATTGTTTTTATCTAAACTTGAGACTATTATATATATTTTCTCTGTTGTTATTATACAAATTGTATTAGTTGCTAAATGTTTAGTAAAATATTTACAAAATAGCTTGTCACTATTTTCATCATTATACATTACCCATATTTTCTTATTATATTTTTTTAATGTATCTTGTATTAAACTGATCATTTTACATTTCCTTTACTAATGCTACAGTTTGTTTTGCAATTTCTAATTCTTCATTTGTTGGAATTAAATATATTTTTATTTTTGATGAATCTTTTGAAATTAACCCTTCACCTCTAAAAGCTTTCTTATTTCTTTCTTTATCTAACTCTAAACCTAACTGTTCCATATTAGATACAACATTTTCTATTTCATCATCATTGTTTTCCATTATTCCACCAGTAAATACAACAGCATCTACATGATTTAACTCTGCCATATATGCACCTATATATTTTTTAATTCTTTGTGTTTGCATTTTTCTCATTAAAATAGCATCTTCATTTCCTTCAAGTGCAGCATCTTTCATAAGTCTAAAATCTCCAATTCCTGTAAATCCAATTCTACCAGATTTTTTATTTAACAAATCATCCATCTCTTCAATTGTATAATTCTCAAGTTTCATAATTTTTAAAATTACAGCAGGATCAATATCGCCACATCTTGTTTCCATTATTAATCCTTCAAGAGGTGTATATCCCATAGAAGTATCATATGATTTTCCATTTTTTATTGCACAAACACTTGCTCCACCACCAATATGACAAACAATTGCATTTATATCCTCTTTATTTTTACCCATAAGTTCTGCAAGTCTTTTAATAATGTATGCATATGATGTACCATGAGCTCCGTATCTTCTTATATGATTTTCTTTATAATATTTCTTATCTATGGCATATAGGTAGTTGTAGTCTGGTATTGTTTGATGAAAAGCTGTATCAAATACTACTACATTTGGAATATCTTTTGCAACCTCTCTTACACCATTTATTCCCATCACAGCGCCTTTATTGTGTAAAGGTGCTATTTCAGCGAGTTCCAATATATCATCTATTACTTTATCATCAACTATTACAGCTTCACTATATTTTTCCCCACCAGCAACTACTCTATGACCTATAGCTGATATTTCATTAATATCATTAATTACCCCAATTTCTTTATCTTGCAATGTATCTAATAACACTTTCATACCAATTTTATGATCAGGCATTGAAACTGGCACTTCATCTAACCTTTTATTATCTCTTAAGTTTTTATATATTATGTTTGAATCTTCGTAACCTATTTTATCGCATCTTCCTTTTGCTATTACCTCATCTTTTTCCATATCGATTAATTGAAATTTTATTGTAGAACTCCCACAATTTATTACTAATATCTTCATTTAAATTTCCCCCTTTATATATTAGATATTTTTTCTTGCTTGAATGCAAGTTATTGCTACAACACCTATTATATCAGCTACACTACAACCTCTAGACAAATCATTTACCGGTTTATTTAGTCCTTGAGTAATAGGTCCTAATGCTACCATATTTCCAAAACGTTCAGCTATTTTATATCCGATATTACCAGATTCTAAATTTGGAAATATTAAAATATTTGCGTTACCTGCCACCTCACTATTAGGTGCCTTTAATTTTGCTACTTCACTAATTACAGCAGCATCTAATTGTAATTCACCATCGATTTTAATATCTTTATCTATATTTCTTACTTTTTTTACTACATTTTCTATTTTGGTAATATTTTCATGTTTTGCACTTCCTAGTGTAGAGTATGAAAGCATTGCTATTTTAGCATCTTTTTTTAACAACTCTCTAAAGCTATCATAAGATTCTTTTACTATATCTACCAACTCATCTTCTGTTGGAAAGGCAACAAGCCCACAATCTGCAAAAATAAACTTACCATCGCATCCAAGATTTTTATTAGAAGTCTCCATTATAAAAAACGAAGATACTGTACTAAGACCATCTCTTGCCTTAATAATCTGAAGGGCAGGTCTTAGGGAATCAGCAGTAGAGTGACTTGCACCACAAACCATTCCATCCACATCACCATTTTTTACCATCATAGTAGCAAAATAAAGATTATCATTTAATAATTCATAAGCTTTTTCTAAAGTCATACCTTTATTCTTTCTTATTTCATACAGACTATTTGCATAAATATCTCTTTTATTAGAAATTTTATTATCTTCTATTACTACATCAGAAATATTAATGCTATTTTCATCACATCTTTTCATTATATCTTTTTTATTTCCAATTAATGTTATTTTAGCTATTTTCTCCTTAGTGATAATACTTGCTGCTTCTAGAATACGTAAATCTTCTGACTCTGGCAAAACAATATTCTTTATATCGTGTTTTGCTTCATCAATCATTTCTTGTATAATTTCTTTATATTTCATACATCCCCCTTAATCTTTTATTCTACCTATATTTTCTAATTCTTCAAATATGTTCATGTATGATATATTATCAAACCCTTTAATATATTTCTGATATACTACATTAGTAGTTTTTGCCATTATACCTATGCATGCCACTTCACTATATAAAGTGTTCTTTAATATATCAACATTTTCTTCAATGTTAGACAAATCGCTTTTTTTTACATTTTCTATTGCAGAATTAGTTATATCGCTTACGTTAAGATAATTATATAAATATTCTATGTCAGGACTATCATTTATATATACAGTTGATAGAACTAAATCATAATCTCCAGTTTGCACTCTAGTATTAATCTCTTCCTCAGATAGTTTTAATACATTTATTCTTATTCCAATTTTTTGGGCCATCTCTTTAATGCTGTCTGCAATATTAGTTTTTTGAGAGTCATCTTTATTTACAAGTAAATTTAATTCAATCTTTTTATATTCATATCCATCATTTTTATTATATATTCCACCTGTTTTTTTCCATCCATTAAGAAGTAATACATTTTCTGCTGCATACAAATCATATTTATATTTTATATCAGAATAAATATATGGTATATCTATCACTTCAGAAAATTTCATATCAACATTCTTTACAATTTCATCTCTGTTTATAGCATAGGCTAATGCTTGCCTTACTTCTTTTCTTTTAAATAAAGATGATTTACTATTTCCAAGTAGAAATATTGTTTCTCCATCCCTATATTTTTTTGTATTATACTCCCTTTTTCCAATAAGTTGCATTATATTGTCAGAAGATGCAGTAAACATATCTATATTGCCATTTCTAAAACTTGCTACCATCTCATCAGTATTTGTATAATTAATAAGTTTTATTACTCCAAGCGTACTTTTAGACGTGTTTTTAACAAAAGAAATACTATTTTGTGATACATCACTCATTATATATTCTGTATTTTTATTTGATACTTCATTTATAGGGAAATTAAGTTTATATACAAAGAAAGGATCATTTGCTAAAAGATAAATTTTAAAGCTATTATCATCAATTTTTTCAATGCTTTTTATGTTAGTAAAATTATTATAATATATATTACTTTCACCTATATTTTTAATACTATTAAAAGAAGAAATAACTTCATCAGATGTTAGTTTATATATAGGATTTAAAGTGACTAGATAAGATGTATCGTTTAATTTCTCAATTTTTTCAGCTATTTGATATTCTATTTTATATTCTTTATTTATTTTTATCAAGCTTAAACTACTTTTTTTGGCAAGTTCATTTAATACTATATTGCTACTTCTTAGACAATCTGTCGTATCTAATTTTGATATTCCAATATTAAAATTATAGTTTTCTATTAAACTTTCATCTGTATTATCATTGTTTGAAAATACAGATAAAAGTGGATTTTCATTCATATTAAAAATTAGTTTTGAAATAATAAAAACCGCTACTATAGCAAAAATACAAATTGCTATTTTTATAATCTTTGAATATTCAAAATCTTTTTTTATCTTTTCCTTAACTCTTTGCTTTTTTTCCTCCTTTAAGGTATTATCTTTTAAATTATTATATCTATTATTTCTAGATATAGAGTTTACAAAAATATTCTTCTGGTTATTAGTACTACTTTTTATCTTAAAACTATTTTTATTTTTTCTTGTTTTTACTTTACTTCTTGGTACTTTTTTATATCTATGTGCATCAATTATTTTTTTATCCAATTAAAACACCTACTTTGTAATACTATTATTGTGTTTCAATTATATCATAAAAAAACCCAAAAAGATAGTTTTTTTTACTTTTTGGATTTTTTATATTTATATTTTTTATAACTTTGGCTCAATTGTAAATTTTATACCAGTTTTATCTTCATTATCTATTTTTACTTCTGTAAAAGCTGGCGAACATACAAGATCAATACCAGATGGTGCTACAAACCCTTTTGCTATTGCAACTGCCTTTACAGCTTGATTTATTGCTCCTGCTCCTATTGCTTGCATTTCTGCTCTTCCGTTTTCTTTTACAAGTCCTGCTATTGCTCCTGCTACAGAATTTGGACTAGATTTTGCTGAAATTTTTAATATATCCATATACCATTTAACCTCCTAAAATTTCTTCATTTGTTAATAACATTTCTTGTTATCTTACAACTAAATTATATATAATTTAAATAAAAAATGCAATAGTTTTTTTTGTATTTTGTTAAACAAATCATCGACAGTGTATCGACAACATTTTTATATATTTTCAACACCTGTAATCTTAGGTTTAAAAACTCCAACATTGAATGTTATCTTTATATTTGGATTTTCACCACTTACTTCCACCTCACTAACACATTTTCCACTATAAAAATCAAGTGTTATTCTATGCTTTCCTATTTTAACAGGAACTTTTACTTTATTTCCAATAAATAAATTAGCAACTTTTTTATCATCCACTAATATACCTACAGGAATTGCTACTGCATAAGCTTGCTTTTCCCTTAAAATTGTAATACTTCCTTCCATATTATTATTACTATTAACTTCAATTTTTTCGTTACTATTTTCTATTTTATTTCCACACTTTGTGCAAAATATAGCACTATCTTCAACTTCACTTCCACATTTAGTACAAAACATAATATCGCTCCTTTATTATTATACATCTAAATTCTATTTTTCTCTTAAAAATCTTTTTAGAAGAAAAGTTAAAAAGTAAGGAAAGGTATAAAACTTACCATTAAATCCTATATTCTTATATCCTAACTTTATTCCATATTTTATATCTTTATATTTTTCACTACCTATCAAATTATTTAAAGAAATTGTAGCACCATCACAAGCTTTTACCTCAACAGGAATTAAAGAATCCTTATCTCTAACAAAAAAATCCATTTCTATTGTACCTTTTTCATTTTTATAAAAATACAATTTATATCCCTGCTTTACTAACATATCTCCAACAATGTTTTCATAAATTGCTCCTTTATATGTATTAAAGTTTTTATTATTTCTTAAATCTTCTTGTGCTTCTTCGTCCAGCGATCCTATTAACAGACCTGTATCTCTAAAATATATCCTATAATTATCGGGATTAAAATTCCCACCAAGCGGAAGTTCTGGTTGTTCTAAACAATAACAAACATTAATAATACCTGCATCATTTAACCAATCTATTATTCCAACGTATTCTCTATTTCTTGCACCATTTTCTACTTTAGAAATTTGAAATTTTTTATTTTCGTTTCCTAAAAATACAGGTATTTTACGATATACATTAAGAATTCTAGCATGGTCTAATCCGGCCAGCATATTTAGTTATGTCTTCCTCATAATCTTTAAGAATTTGATTTTGCATTTTTAAAGTTCCACTATAATTGTCATTTTTTACAAACGAACTTACAATTGCTGGCATTCCTCCTATTACCATATATTCTTTAAAGTTATCAAACATCACAGAAAGTTCAGCATTAGAAAAAGGAGTTAAGTTTTTCATGTGTTCATATAGACTTTCTATTTGTTCTTCTTTGTACCCTTTAGCCCAAAGGAATTCTTCAAAATCCATTGAATACATTTCGTAATCTTCTTTATTTCCAACACTATTTGATTCAATTTCATTATAATTAATCCCCATAAGAGAACCAGAACAAATTACATCATATCTTCTATCTTGATTAAATGACTTTAGAGAAGTAGCACAATTAATACAATCTTGCAATTCATCAAAAAATATTAATGTATCGCCTGGAATAAATTCAAGATTAGGTTTTCTTAAAGAAATATTTTTAATTATAGCATCTACTTCAAATCCATCGTCAAAAATATCTTTAAACTGTTTTTGAAGTGCAAAATTTATTTCAATCACACTTTTATAGTTGTTTTTGGCAAAGTTTCTAATTGACTCTGTTTTTCCAATTTGACGCGCACCTTTAACGATTAAAGGTTTTTTGTCTAGACTATTTTTCCACTCTATTAAATATTTATCAATTTTTCTTTTTAAAAGTTCCAAGATTATCACCATCCTGTATATATTATATCACAAAAATCCTATTGTACGCAACACATTTATCACAAAATTCCATACGTTTTGGTGTGTGATTTTCACAAAATTCCTTTTTATTCAAGTATATTAGCATTTATTTATTAAAAGCTTCTTTTATTTCAAGTTTTAACATTTTTACAAAATCTTCTATAGATATATTATCCATTTTCTTTCCATCTCTTGCTCTTACAGAAAGATTATTATTTTGAACTTCATTTTTACCTAAAATAATCATATATGGATCTTTTTCAAGTTGTGCATTTCTTATTTTATATCCTATCTTCTCATTTGAAGAGTCAACTTCTACTCTAAATTCTTCATTTTCAAGAATTTCTTTTAATTTATATGCGTAATCTACTTCATTTTCTGATATAGGTAAAATCTTTACTTGAGTTGGTGAAAGCCATAAAGGAAAAGCACCAGCGTATTTTTCTATAAGAAGAGCTAATGTCCTTTCATAGCAACCAATTGATGACCTATGAATAATATATGGATTTTTCTTTGTTCCATCTTTATCTACATATTCCATACCAAATTTTTCAGCAAGCATTTGATCTATTTGAATAGTTATAAGTGTATCTTCCTTACCAAATACATTTTTTATTTGTATGTCTAGTTTTGGCCCATAAAAAGCAGCTTCTCCAATTCCTTCTTTATATTCAAGTCCTAAATGATTTAATATTTTTTCCATAGTACCTTGTGCTTCATCCCACTCTTTTTCAGTACCAATATATTTTTCTTTATTATTTGGATCCCATTTTGAGAAACGATAAGATACATCTTCATATAGACCTAATACTTTAAGCATGTAAATAGCTAATTCTAAACAACTCTTAAATTCTTCCTCTAATTGTTCTGGTGTACACATTAAATGTCCCTCTGATAAAGTAAATTGTCTTACACGAATAAGTCCATGCATTTCACCTGAAGCTTCATTTCTAAAAAGTGTAGATGTTTCATTAAGTCTCATTGGTAAATCTCTATACGATCTACCTCTGTTTAAAAAGACTTGATATTGAAATGGACAAGTCATAGGTCTTAAAGCAAAAACTTCATCTTGCTTTTGTTCATCTCCCATTACAAACATATCTTCTTTGTAATGATCCCAATGTCCAGATAATTTATACAAATCAGATTTTGCCATATATGGAGTTTTTGTAAGTTGCCATCCACGCTTTGCTTCAGTATCTTCTACAAATCTTTGAAGAATTTGCATCATTTTTGCACCTTTTGGCAACATTATTGGAAGTCCTTGCCCTACCACATCGGCTGTTGTAAATAATTCTAATTCTCTACCAAGTTTGTTATGATCTCTTTTTTTTGCTTCTTCTCTTTGTTTAATAAACTCATCTACCTCTTCTTGAGATTTAAAAGCTGTTCCATAAATTCTTGTAAGCATTTTATTATTTTCATTACCTCTCCAATATGCACCAGTTGTAGATATTAATTTTATTTTACCTACTCCTTTAGTATATAACATATGTGGACCTACACATAAATCTGTAAATTCACCTTGTTTAAAGAATGTTATTCTCTCTTCTTCTGGAAGCTCCTCGATTAGTTCTTCTTTATATATTTCTCCATTTTCTTTAGCCCAATTTATTGCATCTTCTTTTGGCAGTTCAAAAGTTTCTATTTTTAAATTTTCTTTTATTATTTTTTTCATTTCATTTTCTATTTTTTCTAAATCTTCTTGTTTTATAGAAAGATTATCAAAATCATAATAAAAACCTGTTTCTATTGCAGGACCTATTGCAAGTTTTGCATCAGGATACAGTCTTTTTATAGCTTGTGCTAATATATGAGATGCTGTATGCCTTGCAATACTGATATCATAATCTCCTTCAAAAACTTCTCCATTATTTTTTAAATATTTCATAAAATCACTCCTTTTCTATAACAAAAAATGTACCCCTATAGACAATACATTTTCTGTCTATAGGGGTACAATATATTCATTGCACGGTTCCACCCTAATTTTTACTTAATTTATGATTGTACGAAATCAACGATGGTTTCCCATTAACTCAGGGGTAGTCTTCAGAAAACTCTTACTAAAGTTAGCTTACAGCCCACGACTAACTCTCTCTTGTAGCAGTGTATAATCCTACTCGTCCCGTCAACGTTATATTAATATTATACCACAAAATCCCAAATTGTCAACGAGTTAGTTTTGTAAAAAAATATTTTCAATATTTTTTTACCGCCTCCCTTTTTTCCAATCGACAAAACTAGACCTCCGTACTTAGTGTAATATTGTTGCTTACTTATTTCTTTTACTGATATAATAGTTATACTTATTTTTTACGGAGGTACTTATGAAATACAAAACTTATACTTTTAGAGCTTATCCAAATAAAACTCAAGCTAATTTATTCTATCTTACTTTTCTTATGTGTAGATTTATGTTTAATACTTTACTTGCTATTGTATTAGATAACTTTTCTAAATATAA
>CAZTVT010000030.1:0-12989 GCA_964617175.1 uncultured Clostridium sp. | reverse complement strand
GTATAAAGTAGCTATCACGCTACTTTTTTTTATTATTTTTTCCAGTATATTTAAATAAATATTGCTAATAATAATTGTGTGATTTAAAAGGAGGAAAATTTTATGGATAGTTTAAATCAAATTGAAATTCAAAATATTAGACATATTTGCGGTCATGCTACAAATTTTTGCGACAAAATTAATTATTTTAAAACATTAACACAAGATCAAAATATTACAGAAGTTCTAGATAGTGTATGTACAATATGTACTACTTTAAAAAATGAACTTTCAAATATGTTATAGGAGGTAAAAGTTATGAATGAAAAATTAGCGATGGATTCTGTATTATCATGTACAAATACAATTATTACTCTAATCAATTACTCTATTCAACAGTCAAACAACAAAAATTTTAGAGACACACTTATTGAGCAAAGAAATAATTTAGAAAATTTACAGTGGAAAATATATTTAATAAACAAAGAAAAAGGATATTATGTACCTGCTGCACCTGCAGGAGAAGCTGATATTAAACAAGTAAAACAAGCAATAAGTAAATAAAGCAAAAAGAGGTTATGTTTTAATTTCATAACCTCTTTTATTATCTACTTTTTTGTTTAGGTTGTATCTGTTTACTTCTTGGCTTTAAACTATTACTTTCATGGTCAGGAGCTTTTTTTACATTATTTCCTAATTCTTTTTTTACACTTTCTTTTTTCTTAGTTTTTACTGGTTCATCTGTTGAAATTGTACGAGCCATTTCATTAAGCTCTTTTTGTTTTAATATAGGATTTAACTGATACTTTATAAAATACTCTATATACATATTTCTTGCATCTTCACGTTTCTTTTTTCTTTTAGTTTTTAAAGAATCCGTAGAGCTTACTAGAAAAAATTCTCCGTTTTCAAAAACTAATTGATTTTCTCCATCAGTAAATATTACTCTATTATCATTGTTAGATATATCAATGTTTTCAACTGCACTATCAAAATCTAAAGATTGTTCAATTCTTTTTTTATCCTCCGGAGTAAGCACTACAGATTTATCTAAATTATCTATTATTTCTTTTACATTATAATCAATTTCTACTTTTTTATTTTCCTTACTTGCCATATCTTTCCTCCTCATAATCAAAACTTTTTATACATTTTTGAATTAAAAACTCAAGTCTTTCTTTATCTTTTTTTACATATAAATATCCTATTAATGCTTCAAATCCAGTTGATTTTTTGTATTCTACAATATCAACCTTTTTAGAAATAGAATGGATATTTGTATTTCTTCCTCTTTTATATAGGTCAATTTCATCTTCAGTTAAAAATTCCATGATACTATCAATTGTTAATGCTTGCCCTTTGGCACTGACGTATTTTATAGAATCTTTATGTAATAATCCTGTTTTTCTATTATTTAAAGACGCAAGATAAGTTCGTATATATACATTATATACAGCATCCCCAATAAAGGCTAAAGTCTGCATAGGTACAGTTTGTAAATCGATATTTTTTAAAAATTCTTCCATTATTATTTTTCCTCATATTTTTAATAATTATATATTATTTTATATTTTTTTTCAACATATTGCAAAAAAATATTAATAATATATTGAAAAATGTTTTAATTTAATGATATAATTTTAATATATTTAATTTCAAGTATATGGAGGTGATAATTTTGGAAGAAAATAACGTTAGTCAAACTAATTCAAATGGAATGTCAACTGCCTCTCTAATACTAGGAATTGTTGGTTTAGTTGCTTGGATACTACCTATTTTAGGATACCCTATAAATATAATAGGGCTAATACTAGGAATTATTAGTAATAAAAAAGAAAATAATAATTTTTCTAAAACTGGTATTATTCTATCAGCTATAGGACTTGGTATTACTGCTATAAACTCAATAGCAGGAGTAATAATGGTTTTAAGTCAGTTATAATAATAATTTTTATGAAAGGATGATATTTATGGAAGAAACAAAAGAAACAACAAAAAAAACTAGTGCTAAAAAATCTACAAAACCTACAGCCAAAACTACAACCAAAACTAAAACTACACCGGCAAAAAAAACTAGTACAACAAAAAAAGCTACTAATACAGTTAAAGAACAGGTTGTTGAAAAGAAAGAAAAAGTTAATGTAAATACAAAATCTACCAATGTGCAAGAAATTGATGCTTTTGCAGCTATTTCCTTAATACTAGGTATTGCTAGTCTTATTACTTGGCTATACCCAATACTTGGAGTATCAATAGCTATTCCTGGTCTTTCTATGGGAATAGTAACTCATGAGACTAGAAGAAGTAATTATTCACTTTTAGGAATTGTAATGAGTTTAGTTGGAATAATTTTATCTATAGTTAAAACTTTTTCTATGTAAAAAAAGATGGAGAAAACTCCATCTTTTTTAATACATTCCCATCTCTGGTGAATGTCCTCCACAATTACAACCTTTCTCTTCTTTTTTATCAGCAACTAAAGTTTCTGTAGTTATAACCATAGATGCAATTGAAGCTGCATTTTGAAGTGCACTTCTTGTTACTTTGGTAGGATCTACGATACCGTTTTTTTTCATATCTACATATTTATCATGTAAAGCATCATATCCTATTCCTTTATCAGAAGCAAGAACTTTATTTACAATCACAGCACCTTCAACACCAGCATTATATGCAATTTGTCTAATTGGAGCTTCTAGTGCCTTTACAATCATATTAACTCCTAATTTTTCATCCGTATCGTTAATACTATCAGCAAGTCTCTTTATTTCTGGTAAAATATTAATATATGCAGTTCCTCCTCCTGCTACAACACCTTCTTCTACTGCAGCTTTGGTAGCAGCAAGTGCATCTTCTATTCTTAATTTTTTCTCTTTCATTTCTGTTTCAGTAGCAGCACCTACAGCAATAACAGCAACGCCACCAACAAGTTTAGCAAGCCTTTCTTCTAATTTTTCTCTATCAAAATCAGAAGTAGTATTTGCAATTTGTGTGCGAAGTTCAGATACTCTTAAATCAAGTCTCTCTTTATTTGAATATCCATCTATTATAATTGTATTTTCTTTTTGTACTTTAACTTGTTTTGCTCTACCAAGTGCATCTAAAGTTGTATCTTTAAGTTCTAGTCCAAGTTCTGATGAAATAAATTCTCCTCCAGTAAGAGCTGCTATATCTTGTAGCATTTCTTTTCTTCTATCTCCAAATCCTGGAGCTTTTACTGCAACACAAGTAAATGTTCCTCTTAATTTATTTACTACAAGTGTAGTTAAAGCTTCACCTTCTACATCATCAGCAATTATTAAAAGTTTCTTACCTTGCTCAGCTATTTTCTCAAGTATAGGTAATATTTCTTGAATAGATGATATTTTTTTATCAGTTATTAATATATATGGTTCATCAAGTACAGCTTCCATTTTATCAGTATCTGTTACCATATATGATGATAAATATCCTCTATCAAATTGCATGCCTTCAACAACTTCAAGCTCAGTATTCATTGTTTTAGATTCTTCAATAGTTATAACGCCTTCCTTACTTACTTTTTCCATAGCTTCAGAAATAAGCTCACCTATTTTTTCATCATTAGCAGAGATAGAAGCTACTCTTGCTATATCTTCTTTACCATTTACAGGTGTAGATATTTTTCTAATTTCTTCTGTTGCTAGATCAACGGCTTCTTTAATTCCTTTTTTTACAATTACTGGATTTGCACCAGCTAACACATTTTTAAGTCCTTCTTTTATCATTGCTTGTGCAAGAACAGTTGCAGTAGTTGTACCATCTCCTGCTACATCATTTGTTTTTGTAGCAACTTCTTTTACAAGTTCTGCTCCCATATTCTCAAAAGCATCTTCAAGTTCAATTTCTTTTGCAATAGATACACCATCATTTGTAATAAGTGGTGCACCAAAAGATTTTCCTAAAACAACATTTCTTCCTTTAGGTCCAAGTGTTACTTTTACTGCATCAGCTAAAGTGTCAACACCTCTTTCTAAAGCTTCCTTTGCTTCTCTTCCAAATAATAATTCTTTTGCCATCAAAAATTCCCCCTTATTCTTCAACAGCTAATATATCACTTTGTTTATATATTGTATATTCAACATCATTATACTTAATTTCTGTTCCAGCATATTTAGAACATACAACTCTATCTCCTACTTTAACATTCATAACAACTTCTTTACCGTCGACTACACCCCCAGGTCCTACTGCTACAACCTCAGCTATTTCGGATTTTTCTTTTGCAGAATTAGGTAATACAATTCCTGCTTTTGTAACTTCTTCTGCTTCTACAGCCTTTACAATTACTCTATCTTCTAATGGTTTTAACAAAACAAACACCTCCTATTTATATATATTCAAAATCATTATTTTTAGCACTCTCTTATTTCAAGTGCTAAAATATTATATCACAATTTATTTTTACTTTCAATAGTTTTTTTAAATATTAAGAAAAAAACATTGGCATAAATTTTATACCAATGTTTCTTGTTTAATCTTGTTAGTAACGCTAACTTACTACTTAATTTTTTTAAAAGCTTCCTCTATTTCATGAACTGAAATAATTCCTCTTTCCATAAGAAGATTTGCAATAATATCTAATTTATCTTTGTTTTTGGTAAGGAGTTCCTTAGTTGTGTTATATACTATTTGCATTACTTCCTTTATCCTATCATTCACCCTATCAACAGCGGCTGGGCTCATATTATGACCAGATGAGTTATAATCATAAAGGCTAATATTAGTATAGATGTTTTCATCCATACCCATCTCTATAATCATTTTTCGAATAATACTTGTAGCATCACTAAGATCAGCATTTGCTCCAAAGTCCCAATTTTTATTTACAAACTCTTGAGCAACTCTTCCTGCAAGTGCCATTGATGCATTTTCAAGTACTGCTTTCTTTGTAATAGGAGAAAATTTACCATTAGGTTCAGAAATCGTAGCTCCTAAATAATCAGCAGTTGGAATAATTGATACTATCTTTAAATCTTCTCTAGTATCATGTTTAGATAAAAGCCTTACCAACGCATGTCCAGCTTCATGATATGCCGTAGAAAGTTTATCTTTTTTTCGCATGTTTTTAAAAGTTTCATAATTAGATTTAAAGACTTGAACAACATCAGATCTTTTTAATGATTTCCTTTTATTAATTTTAGCAATAGCAAAAGATCTGTCAACAAGATCAAGTGTTATATCTGGATTATTACCAGAAAAATTCATAGCCTTAGCTGTTATTATTATATAGTCCAAAACATCTTCTGTTATTGAAACTTTATGATACTTTGAAAGGCTATCTACTTTTAACTTAATCATTTCTTTGACATCTTTTAGCTTAGGTTCTTTTATTTCAATCTTTTCAAAACGCCTTTTAAAAGCAGGATCCACGGCAAAGTATCGCCCATATTCTAATGTTGTAGTAGAGCCAATAAATACAACATCATCTCTTGCAAGTATGGGTTTTAGTGAACCACTAAGATCTGGACCACTATTTTCAGCAGAACCAACTCCAAGAATTTGATGAATCTCGTCAATGAAAACAATTACATTACTTGTAGCCTTTAAAAATTTAATAAGTTGTTGAACCTTAAGTTCAAATTCACCTCGATATTTAGTGCCCGCTACCATAGTTGTAAGGTTTAAAGAAATAACATTATATCCTCTAAATTCCTCTGGACATTCATCATTTACTATTTGCATTGTAATAGCTTCGACAATTGCTGTTTTTCCAACTCCGGCATTTCCTATCAAGATAGCGTTTCTTTTTGTCTTCTTTGAAAAAATATTCCAAACACTTTGAATTTCTTTATCTCTTCCAAGTATAGTGCATTTATCACCTTTTGTGTAGTTATCATTCATAATTTCACAACAATTTTCAAGCATTGCTGGTATTTTTAGCCTTTTACTTTCACTAGTTTCATAAATATTAGCATTCATAAGAAGAATATTTTTTAATTCAGATATATCAAACTCATACTTTTCGATTAATTTATAAAAACTGGTATTTTCCATTGATAACAAAACAAATAACATATTTTCTTCATCAATATACGGTTGACCATTAGAATTACATCTTTCATATGCTTCTTCAAAAGCTAACTGTAAATTCTCAGAATACTCTATATTATTGTAATTTATAATACTATCAATATAGTCTGATTCGTTTACAAGATAAACAGTCTCTGTTACTATAGTATTATCAGCTCCATCATCATCTACTTTTTGATCAGTCTGAGATTCTTCTTGTGAATTTTCTTCTAAATCATTTCTTATAGGGAATTCATTACCAGTAATTATTTTATACTGTTCTTCCTGATTAAGTGTTTCATAAAGCATACCTTTATAATCAATATACAAACCACTTTCCAAGTATTCTTTTTGAATACAGCATTCATCATTCATAAGGATTGCTAGACCCAAATGAAATGTACATAGTTCCTCACTACTAAAGTCTCCAGCTACATTTATAGCCCGTTCAATTGCCTTGTGTAAATTTCCTGATAAATTGTAATTTTTCATGTACAATTCCTCCATTCAAATTTAATTAAATTTAAATATCATTAGTGTTATATTATTAACACATTCATGATTTTTATGAGTTTATTATATAATCTCAAACGCCAGAAGTCAAGAAAAAGGATAAAATTAGTATTATCCTTTTTTATTTTATTTAATATATCTATTTAAATTATACTTTGTAAATTTTATTCCACAATACTTGATAAATCGATTTTTCCAAACTGTTCTGATTTTTCAACATTTATATCAGAAAAAAGATAATCTTGACTTACTGATACTTCTTTTAATTTGCTAAGCTCAAGCATTCCCAAAAAAGCTGTTGCAACTTCAATATTACTACAACTATTTGTATTAAAAACATTATTAAATACCATATTATTATTACTATCTAGATAGTTTACTATTTGTTTTACTTTATCTTGAACTGTAATTTTTTCATATATTGCTAATCTTTCAATTTCTTGTGCTTTCTTATTAATTTTATTTGCATTTCTATTAAGTATAGCCATATATATATTAAAAATATCTTCTTTATTAAAATTTTCACCTGTATACTGAATTTTAGTTTTATATCTAATTTTTTCAAAAGGTTTAGAAAAAGATCCGAAATTTTCTAAATACATATCATTAATTTTTTCTGATACTTCTTTATATTTTTTATACTGTATTATTCTATTTATCATTTCCTCTTCAGTTATATGCTCTTCTTCATCCTCTTCTGGTTCTAATTCAGGTAATAACTTTCTTGCTTTAATATCAAGAAGAGTTGATGCCATAACAATAAATGAACTTGCAATTTCAATATTTTGCTCGGTCATATCATTTAAATATTCTACATATTTATCAGTAAGTTCACTTAAAGATATATCAAAAATATTCATTTTATTTTTAGTTATTAAAAATAAAAGTAAATCAAGTGGTCCTTCAAAATTTTTAATAACTAAATTATATTTTTCAGTATTACTATTTATTATTTTCTGCATTTTCTTCTCCTATTTTTCACATTCATACGCTAACTCTAAAGCAAGTTTTATCATTCTACTTAAACCTTTTTCTCTTTCTTCAGATGAAATACTCTCTACAGTAATTGGATTATCAGATACAGTATACATTGCAATAGCATTTTTATTAGTTAACTTTGCATTTGCATAAAGAGCTAAAGTTTCCATTTCTACACCTATAACATCAGTCTTTGAAAGCTCTATAAGTTTATCTATATCTTTATAAAATACATCTGAAGTAAAAATTTTTCCAATTTTTATATCGATATTTTGTATATTAGATATATTTTTTAATTTTTTCAATAACTCATTTGAACATGAAGGAATTATTTTTTTGTTATTACTAAAATTTTCTAAATAATTAGAATCTGTTTTAGCATAGTTTGCAACTACAATATCTCTTAAATTTACGCTATTAGCCTCATCACTAGCATCAGGATTAGACAATCTTCCACAAGTTCCAACTCGTATAATATTATTAACATTATATCCTTCAAAAAGTTCCATAGAATAAATTCCCATGGATGGTATACCCATACCACTTCCCTGTACAGATATTTTTACTCCTCTATATTCTCCAGTAAATCCAAACATGTTTCTTACTTTATTATAACAAACAACATTTTTTAAAAAATTATCTGCAACAAATTTTGCTCTTAAAGGATCTCCTAACATTAGTACTGTATTTGCTATATCTCCTTTTTTTGCTTCATTATGTACTGTTGGTACTTTTATTTTCATATGAACCTCCATAATTTATTAATCATCTAAATTGTTCTTTATTCCTCTCCTATATAAGTACCCTTTTAACTTTATAGGTTCCATATTTTTACATTTAGTGTTCATTAACTTTTCAAGAAGTTTTTTATTATAATTAGAATCTTCAAGAATACTTATTTTATCATCAATTATATCCTTTTTTATTCCTTTTTGCAATAGTTTTTGTTTTATTTCAAATATAGAATAGTTAATGAGTCTTTCATTTTGCCTAATATATGAATCCACATAATCATAATCATCAATATATCCAATATCTAAAAGATAGGATATAACCATATCTACAATATCTTGGTTATACCCTAATCTTATTAATTTTTGTCTTATTTCATACTCAGTCTTTTTTGAAATACCTATATATTTTATAGCCTTTTGTTTTGCATTTTCAAACTCCATTACTTATCCTCTTCATTATCAAGTTCATCTTTTTTTCCATCTACTTCTTTTCCCATACTATTTTCAAAAGCAAGATTAAAGTTTGCTTTTACTTTTTCTTCAATTTCTTTCATTATTTCTGGATTATCTTTTAAATATTGTTTTGCATTTTCTCTACCTTGTCCAATTTTATTACCATTATATGCATACCAAGCACCACTTTTATCTACAATATTTAAATCAGCTGCTGTATCAAGAACACATCCTTCATTTGATATTCCTTCTCCATAAATTATATCAAATTCTGCTTCTCTAAATGGTGGAGCGACTTTATTTTTAACAACTTTTACCTTTGTTTTATTTCCTTTAAACTCACCATTTTGTTTAATTGCTTCCTGTTTTCTTACTTCAAGTCTTACAGACGAATAAAATTTAAGAGCTCTACCACCCGGTGTTGTTTCAGGATTTCCAAACATAATTCCTACTTTCTCACGTAATTGATTTATAAATATTGCTACAGTTTTAGATTTGTTAAGCACACCTGTTAATTTTCTTAAAGCTTGAGACATAAGTCTAGCTTGAAGTCCAACATGTGAATCGCCCATTTCCCCATCTATTTCTGCTTTTGGAACTAATGCAGCTACTGAATCAATAGTTACAATATCTACAGCTCCACTTCTTATAAGCTGTTCTGCTATTTCTAAAGCTTGCTCACCAGTATCTGGCTGGGCAACTATTAAATTATCAACATCTACTCCTAAATTTCTAGCATAAACAGGGTCTAATGCATGTTCTGCATCTATAAATGCTGCTATTCCACCTTGTTTTTGAGCTTCAGCTATTGCATGAAGTGCAACAGTTGTTTTACCTGATGATTCAGGTCCGTATATTTCAATAACTCTTCCTCTAGGAAAGCCTCCAACTCCTAATGCTACGTCCAAACTTAAAGCCCCACTAGGAATTACATCAACATTTACATTGCTTAATTCCCCTAACTTCATTACTGAACCTTTCCCAAAACTTTTCTCTATTTGAGCCATTGCTATGTCTAATGCTTTTTTTCTTTCTTCTGATATCATATATTCTTCCTCCTATAAACGTTTGTTCGCACAAATTATATCATTCAAAATTTATTTTGTCAATACTAAATTTTATTTTTTATAATATTTCTTCTGTTTCATCATTTTGTAATAATTCTTCCAATTTAGGTTTTATTATATTTATACCTTCATCTGGTTTTGCAATATATTCTCCTTGTATATATTTGGCTCCTAATTTTTTTACAGTATATAAAGTTTCTTTTGTATCAACTCCTGGTACAATAATTTTTGTATTTGATGAAATAGAATAAGTTATAATATCAGCTAAAAATTTTTGTTTTTCTTCATCTACCTCAACGTTCTTTAATAAAGATACGTCAGGAATAATATAATCAACATTTAATAAATTTAAATCATCAATTTTTAAAGCACCTGTTCCAAAATTATCTAAAGCCACAAATCCATTGTTTTTATGAATAGTATCTATTAATTCTTGTATAAAAGCTATATCTTTTTTTTCATAATTTATAAATTTTATTACGATTTTTTGTTTAGCCATAATATCATAAATTCTTGGTTTATTTATATATTTTGAATAACTAATTAGATCTGATATTATAAATATAGTATCAGATTCCTTACTAGATATTTCTAAAAAATTTTCCATTCTATCTACTAATAATATTTGTTGAACTTTATCGTAAAGTTCCATATCCTTTGCATGATTAAATACTTCTAGCATACTAATACTTTTAGATGATTTTATCCTTGTCATTACTTCATATCCAAGTACACTTTTTTTTGTTATATCTATAATTGGCTGATATAATGAAGTAATACTTTTCCTTAAAATTATATCTTCAACAATTTTATCCATTTCTACGCCACTTATCTGTTCTGCTAATACAACATTCGAAGTGTTATTATCATCTTCATTTGCTACACTACCATCATCTTTAGATTCACTTTTATTGTATGTAAAAAAAGAATTAATAAATTCTAAATATTTTGCTTTAACTAGTTTATATTTATTATATACATCTACATTTTTAGCTCTTGCATCAGCATCCTTTACTTCTAACAAAAGATAAAATAATTCTTTATTATTGTTAAGCTCAGAAGCTAAAAATTTCATATTATCATATGTAATTTCTCCCTCATTTAAAAATCTATCATGATATTTTATTAAAGTTAAAATTATCTTTTTTTCTTCCTCTGTAAAATAAAATCTATCTAATATTTTAGTAGCAAGTTCTACCGACTTATCATCATGCCCTGCAAAACTATCAGTACCATCTTCGTTTATTTTTTTTACATATGGTTTTCCTATATCGTGTAGTAGCATTGTCCATTTTAGTAATTTTAATTGCCAATCTCCAAGTGGTATTTGCTGTGAAGTTCCTACAGTTTCTACAGTATATAAAATATGTTTAAAAACACCGTATTTATGGTACTCCGAATTTTGCTGACAATTTATAACATTTTCTCCAAACTCATTTTTTTCGTAAAATTCAGGAAAATGTTTTAAAAATATTTTATCTTGACTTATTTTTGTTAAAATAAAAGATACATTATCCTCCAATAAAATATTAGTATATAATTTTGTAAGTTGTTGTACATCATTATCATACATATATAACTGAGATATTATTTTTTTTATTCTTGCTGTTTCCTTTATGTCCATTAGATCTTGAGCTATATTATCTGTATTTGTAAATTCAAATTCCTCCATATTACCAATCCTCTCTTATTTATTATTTATAATATTACTATAAATATCAATTTTTTTCAATACTTTATATTTTCATTTTTTATTAGTTAATATTAATTCGTTACAATTCACAGTAAGTTTGTATAAAAAAACTACATATTTGCAGCGTTTTTAATAATTTATATAATATGTTTATTGGAAAATAACTATAAAACATATCATTTTTCGTTAAGCTTCAATCTAAATCAAATCGCGTAACAATTATAGATAAAATTATAAGCTGTGAATAGTAACCATTAATTCGTTAATTTTTCTTTTTTTAAGCATAAATTATTGACTTTTTCAACATTTTTATGTATAATGTATTAGTATTACGTAATAAGCACAACTAAACCCCGGAAAGTTTAGCTTATTATTTTATAATTAGGAGGAAATTCGAAATGAATAATACTACACATAGCGTTAAAGCTAAAGAAATAGAAAGAAAATGGTATATAATTGATGCAGCAGATAAACCTCTTGGTAGGGTTGCTACTGAAGTTGCAAGATTATTAAAAGGAAAACATAAACCAACTTATTCAACACATTTAGATTGTGGAGACTTCGTTATTGTTATAAACTCTGATAAAATTATTTTAACAGGAAATAAATTAAATGATAAATATTATAGACATCACTCAGGATATATGACAGGTCTTAAAGAAATAAGTTATAAAGATTTAATGGCAAAAAGTTCTGATAAAGCATTAACTTTAGCAGTTAAAGGGATGCTTCCAAAAAATAGTCTTGGTAGATCTATGATAACAAAATTAAAGATATACAAAGGTAGTGAGCATAATAATCAAGCTCAAAAACCTGAAATGTGGGAATTTTAGTAGGAGGATATAAAAATGTCAAAAAAAGAATATATATATGCAACTGGAAAAAGAAAATCATCTATAGCTAGAGTAAATATAATTCCTGGAACTGGTAAAATAACAGTTAATGGAAAAGATATGAATGAAGTATACACTCTTGATACTTTAAAGGCTATTGTTTTAAAACCATTTAAAGTAGTGGATATGATTGAAAAATATGATGTTGAAGCAAAAGTTCACGGTGGTGGATTTGCAGGTCAAGCAGGAGCTATTGCTCATGGTATAGCTAAAGCACTTGCTACTACTGATCCTGATGTACGTACAACATTAAAGAGAAATGGACTACTTACAAGAGATTCAAGAGTTAAAGAAAGAAGAAAATATGGTCTTAAAAAGGCTAGAAAAGCACCTCAATTTTCAAAAAGATAGACCTTATTCAAATTATCAAACCTCAGAAGTTTCATATCTTCCGAGGTTTTTTTAAATTTTAGGGATTTTCATCATATAACTCAAAATTCTTGAAAATAAAAATTTCTTATTTTTATAAATATACACGCAGTATGCACAAAAAAAATAGAAAAACTTTATAATTATTTATATAAGTGATAATAAAAAAGTCAGCTATGATCTATAGTTTATCTGTGTATAATTGGCTTTATTATTTTAACATTTAAAATGTTCTAATCTATTTAATACATATAACATATATTTATTGTTAGCACTCTAC
>CAZTVT010000029.1:0-13605 GCA_964617175.1 uncultured Clostridium sp. | reverse complement strand
ATAACAACTATAAAAGATATATATATATATCTATATATAAGTGATATATTTCTTTTAATTTTCATTCTATACAATTTATCTTTTATATAAACATATAAACCAAGCAACAAAAAAGTTACAATTATATATACGACTTTCAAAATGTTTAAGGTAGTACTATTACTACTATTGTTAAGTAATAATATAACATCTTCATATCCCATAAATATAATAAGTGCAACAAATAATACTACAACTAAACTACGTGAAATTTTACTAATACTCATTTATATCTACCCACTCTTTTTTAAAAGTCAACCTCTTATTATTTACTATATCTTTCATTAACTTCTGCTAAAGCTTCGTGAGTTCCTATATCAAAACATTCTCCAGAGAATTCATAAGCATAAAGTGGCATTTTTTTATATAAATATGCTACTAGATTACCTGGTGCATCACAAGAATTTCCTTCTTCTAAGTATGTTTTTATTTGTGGTACAATTTCTCTTGGATATATATATTCAGCATAAACAGCATATTTTCCTTTTGGTTCAGCAGGTTTTTCTTCAAAACCAATCATTTGCATATTGTTATCTAATTCAGCTACTCCAAGCCTTTTTAATAATTCGTAATTTTCTTTTCTTACACACACACATGGTGCACTTTTTTCTTTATAAAAGTTATAAAAATCAGTAAGTTCAAATTCAAATAAATTATCAGTAGCAAGCACTAATATATCATCATCAACTTTTGCTTTTTCTATTACAAATTCAATATCGCCAATTGCACCTAGTCTATCATCATTAGACAAAGTACCATCATTGAATACAGTAATTGGTTTTACACTATTTTTTTCTTTTGCCCAATCTTCAAAATGTTTTGTATATTTAGCATTAGTTACTAAATAAATCTCATCTATAGCATCAATTTTATTTACTTTTTCTAAAGTATAATCAATTATTGCTTTTCCTCCAACTTTAAGTAATGCTTTTGGGAAATTTTCTGTTAAAGGAAACAACCTTGTTGCATATCCTGCACATAATAAAATACATTTCATATTAATCTCTCCTTAATTTAACATGCTTTTTTAGCAAGTAATTGTTATTATATCATATAAAACAACGTTTTTCAATATTTTTCTACAATATTTAGTTAAAATAAAACCTGCAAACATTTGCAGGTTCTTAATATTTTTATACAGCTTGTTCTCCAGTATTTACTGTATCAGTAACAACCTGATTTTCATCATCATTAATTTTTTGTTCGAACTCAGAAATTCTTTGTTCTGTCTCATATTGTTCTATTCTATTTAAAGCATACAAATACTTTCTTTCTTGAGAAAGTAAGGCTTGATATTCGTCATTCCAATCATCATGATTTCTTAAGTCAGTATGAACATCGTTTAATTTTTCTTCTAGGACTAATTTTACTGGCCCCATTATATTTTTGTTTTTATCTACTTTAATACCATTATCAACCATATACGTCATAATTTCAGCCATAAGTCTTTCGCCTTGTACATTTACTCCACCTTGTTCTGCGTTATCATGTAAAATATCTACTGCTTTTTCTATTTCATCAACACCGACTTTTTCAAAAATAGAATCTACTCTTGAATCTATAAATTGTCCGTTATCGCCAAAAACTTCTTGACCTTTTATAAATAAATCTACATTATTTTGAATTATTCTTGCTTGTGCAACTGGTAATTCTTCAGTAGCTATCTTTAATGCATGTCTATCATAATATTTTCTAAATGCACTATTGCACATTTCTTGAGCTTCATTATATGGCTTAAAAAATTGTGCATATTCTCTTAACACCTCATGCTGTGTTTTCTCACCGCTTACACTTTGTCTCAATTCGTCTAAATTTTCTCCAAAATAAGCAGTAACCTTATGATCTATAGCATCAGGTTCATACTGTCTTTCTTCCACCATAGATTCTACTTGATTTTCTTCTTGAATGTCAGTTTGAGAATCACTAGCGCTATCAAGCATCAAATAATCCCTTTTACGTCCAAAAACTTTCGAAAACATATTCTTTACAGAACTTAAGTCTTCTAAAAAAAGTTTCCATTCATTTTTCCAAAATTCTTTCATATAAACACCTCATTTGTTAATAATAAAAACATATTATCACTTGTAGTTTAATTATATATAATTTGTCAAAAAAAAGCAATAACAACAATATTTTATTTATATTACATTTTTGTTTCAAATGCAACATTTTTTTAGATAAAATTATTTATTTTACAATTGTTTTTTCAGTATAAAGTTAACCATAATTTATAAAATAAAAAATAGCGATATTAAAAGCTATCGCTATTTCTAAATTTTAAAATTTGAATTTTACTGGTTGAAATAAAAATTCTTTTGCATTTGAGCAACCTTGTTTAAAACTATCCCATATACCAACATTTTGTACCTCTGTATTTTCATTTCTTTCTTCAACAGAAGCTTGTAATTGTAATGACTTTGAGCTAAATGTTACTGGTTGCAAAAAGAACTCTCCTAAAGTTTGCATATCATCTAAAAAAAGTTGCCATTCATTTCTCCAAAATTCTTTCATTTATACCACCTCTTTTGTTTTATATTACTAACTAATATAAACTTATTATATACTTTGCGTAACAAAAAATCAACTACATTTAAGTTTCTTTTTTGTTACAATATTATTACATAGTTCCAATATATAATAAATATACAAAATCACACATACTCAAATTTCTTAAGCATATGTGATTATCTTTAATTGTACTTTTCAATTAATTCAACTATTTGATCTTTATCTTTAAAACCAACTTGCCTTTCTACCAGTTTGCCATTTTTATATACACAAATAGTAGGAATTGTATCAATATTTAATTTTGTTGCAAGTTTACTGTTATTGTCTACATCAATTTTATATATGTCATATCCAGCTCTACTATTTGCCACCTCATCAAGAATAGGTGAAAGCATCATGCAAGGTCCACACCAAGTAGCATAAAAATCAACCAAACATACGCCTTCTTTTTTTATTATTTCATTTTCAAATTCATTTTCATTAATATGTTTTATCATCTTTTCTCCTTTTCTTTATATATGTTAAATAATTCTACCATTTTCTCCATATATTAACATATTTTTATATGGAAATGTAGCAAGAGCTCCATATTCCCATATATATATATTATTATACCCCAAATTGTTTAAAATTTGTATAGCAGTTTTACTTCTAGCTCCACTAGAACAATAAATCATTAATGGATGATTTTGTTCGATTTGAAGTATTTTTTGTTCTATTTCGTTTACAGGAATATTTATTGCATTTTTTATATGCATAAGATCATATTCATTTGAAGTCCTAACATCTATAAGAACAACATTATTTTTTTCAATCATATCTTTTGCTTGTTCAAACGGAATTAATTTATAATTCATTGAACTTCTATATCTGTTATTTTGATAACCTCTAGTTCTATTTGAATTGTTATTCATTCCTAGAAAACTTTGCATAAAATTTCGTATATTATCAAACATAAGCTATACCCTCTTTCTTCTCACTAGTATAGCTTATGCTTATATTTTATTAAATATGCTATCTTTACTATACAATAATAATTATTTTATTTTATGAAATATCTTTGCTAGCATAACTTTTACAAATTCAAAAATCACTACACAATCTAATGCTGCTATAATAATCATAACATATACATGATTTGGCATTACTGGTATCTTAAGCCAACTAGCAGTCACAGGATTAGATATTACTAATACTTGTAAAAATAATGTTCCTACAACACATAAAACCATAACCATATTTGAAAAAATTCCAATTTTAAACGCTGGTTTTTTGTCTGATCTACATACATATGCAAATAGCACTTCTATTACTGATAATGAAGTAAATACAGCAGCACTTGCCATATCAGCTCCATAGCCCGCCTCAACAAAGAAGTATATTAAAAACATTACAATAGTCTTTATGATTCCAGGAATGACTATTCTTAAAGTTAAAAACGGTGTAAAGAAGTTTTCGTTTGAACTCCTTGGTTTTTGCCTCATTATATTTTTTTCTTCTTTTTCAAATCCTAAAGCTATAGCCGGTATTGTATCAGTTACCAAATTTATCCACAATAAATGTATAGGTAGTAGTATTGTTCTGTTAAATAAAGTTGCTAAGAATATTATTAGTACTTCTGCTAAATTTGATGCTAACAAATACACAATTACATTTTGAATATTAGCATATATTCTTCTTCCTTCTTTAATTGCGACTACAATAGTTGCAAAATTATCATCAGCTAAAATCATACTTGATACACTTTTAGATACTTCTGTACCGGTAATTCCCATTCCAACGCCGATGTCGGCACCTTTAAGGGCAGGAGCATCATTTACTCCATCCCCTGTCATGGCCACAGTTTTTCCATGTTTTTTCCATGCTTTTACAATACGTATTTTGTTTTCTGGTGAAACTCTAGCATAAACTCTTATTTTTTCAACTCTTTTATACAATTCATTATCAGTCATAGCATCAAGTTCAGTGCCTGTTACAGCCTCATCAGCTTCTTTTAATATTCCAAGTTCTTTTGCAATTGCTATTGCTGTATCTTTATTATCTCCTGTTATCATAACAGGTATCATTCCTGCGTTAAAACATCTTTCTACAGCTCTTTTTGCCTCTTTTCTTGGTGGATCAATCATACCAACAAGTCCTGCAAATATTAATCCTTTTTCGCTTTTATCTATTATCTGTTCTTTTTTTGTCATTTTATATGCACATGCAAGAACTCTTAATGCAGATTTTGCCATATCTAAATTATTCTTTAATATTTTATTTTTTGTGACAGAGTCTAATTTTTCTATTTTACCATTTACAAGTATTCTATCACAATTATTAAGTATTGATTCTATAGCGCCTTTAGTACATACCATATACTCATTATTAAATTCGTTTACAGTAGTCATCATTTTTCTTGTTGAATCAAAAGGAAGTTCATCAACTCTTTTATATCTTTCATCCATTTCTTCTTTATTATATCCAATATTATGTCCAAATTCTATAAGAGAAGCTTCTGTAGGATCTCCAAGAAGAACTTTTTTGCCACTATCTTCACCAAATTTTATATCATTACATAACATACTAACATTAACTAATATATCTAAATCATTTTCGTTAAAGTTCCCACGTTTTTTTAGTTCTTTTTTACTAGTTACATCTGTAACATCAATCATATTATTATCTAAGAATATTTTTCTTAAAGTCATTTTATTTTGAGTAAGAGTACCAGTTTTATCAGAACATATAACTTCAGTAGAACCTAAAGCCTCAACAGATGATAATTTTCTTATTATAGCTTTTTCTTTAGCCATTTTTTGTACACCAATAGCTAATGTTATTGTTATAACAGCTGAAAGCCCTTCTGGAATTGCAGCAACTGCAAGTGATATTGCAAGCATAAATACATCAAGTAGTGGATTTCCCTCTAAATATCCAATCACAAACATTATAACTGCAATAATTACTACAAGAATACTTAGTATTTTACTAAGTTCGTTCATTTTCTTTTGAAGAGGTGTTATCTCAGCTTTCTGAGTTGATATTGCCTCAGCTATTTTTCCAAGTTCAGTATTCATTCCTGTAGCTACAACAATAGCTTCGCCTCTACCATAAACCACACTACTACCAGAATATAGCATATTAGTTCTATCAGCAAGAGGAATTTTATTTTTAGAGGCTATTTTATTTTCTTGTTTATCAACAGCAACAGATTCTCCAGTAAGTGCTGATTCTTCAACTCTTAAACTATGATTAGTTATAATCCTCATATCTGCTGGTATATAATCACCAGCTTCAATAAGTACTACATCACCAATTACAAGCTCCTCAGTTTTTACACTTAATACTTTTCCATCTCTTTTTACTTTTATATATGGTAAAGACATATTTTTAAGTGCTTCTATTGCTTTTTCAGCTTTACTTTCTTGTATTACTCCAAGAAGTGCATTTAAGAAAACAACAAATAATATTATTATTGTATCTGTAAAAGGTTCACCTGTTTTACTTGACACAACAGCTGAAAGAATCGCTGCTATTATTAATATTATAAGCTTAATATTCTTAAATTGATCTATAAATCTTGAAATAAAACCTTTTTTCTTTGTTTCCTTCAACTTGTTATATCCATACTTCGAAAGTCTTGTTTTAGCTTCTTTTTCAGTTATACCCTCTTTTGAAGAATTCAATTCATTTATTACTTCTTCTGCTGATATGTTATAGTACTCTTTGTTCATAAGAAATTTTCACC
The DNA here is from genome assembly GCA_964617175.1 of uncultured Clostridium sp. GTDB lineage: Bacteria > Bacillota > Clostridia > TANB77 > CAG-465 > CAG-465. The sequence continues at coordinate 7,328 of CAZTVT010000029.1, read as the reverse complement.
CCATATATAATAATCATTTTTCTTGTTCTTTACTTATTTTATCTTTTTTTAAAAAATATGCTATCATAATACCAACGGCAATCATTATTTCAGCCATATATATATACGTTCCAACTTTTGGAATCTTGCAAAGTAAATTTAAAGATAAGAAAGTAAAGAAAATTCCCACAAGTTCTATAGATAATTTTTCTGCTTTTATATATTTTTTATTAATATACTCAAAAATTGTACTTCCTATTACATATACAGATAACATTACAAATACAATTAAGAAAGCTAAATATATTACTAAAATTGGAACTGTTATCATATATAATCCTAGTATACTAATTAATATTAAAAATATAAATACTGCAGGGAAAGCAAGTAATGCTATAGAGCCACTTAATACCACAAATAGAGTATTATTTTTTGCTTTATTAAACATTTTTTCATATACTTTTCCTTTACTTATTTTTTTCACTACTAAATAAAGTAAAGTAAATGCAAGAGATGAAATTGCGCACTTAAGTAATACATTACCAAATGTCTTAGCAGCACTTTTTACTTCTTTTATATTTACTATGGCATCTTTATATTTATCTTTTATATCTAAATTTTTATTATATGTGTTAATATAAAGTTTGCATTTTACATTATCATTTCCTGATATATCTATAGAAGATACATTACACCTTAAGTCTTTTTCTATGCTACCACTTACATTTACTAATGATGATGAAATAATAGCATTTTCTTTTAATATTCCTTTAATATTTACACTATTAGCAATTATTATTACATCATCTCCTACCGTCACGTTTTCTTCAATTGTAACAGTACCGCCAGCAAAAATAACAGCATTTCTTTCTATATTGGAATTAATCACAACATCATTTGCTGCCCAAATTAAAGCATATTCCATATTAGCATTTATTCTTATAGTATCTGATGACAATAAAAATTGTATATTTTTTAATGGTTCATTTACATCTATTGTACTAGATGAAGATAGCATACCAATTTTTCCTATAGACTTATCTACTTCAATTCTTCCTACTGCATTTCTAAAAAAAGGCAAATATATATCCGATGCATCACTACTAGTTTTATACTCTCCATTTACACCTTTTATATCAAATATACTGTTTACAGTTGCAATTTGATTTTGTTCTCCATTATCATTTGTATTCTCATCTGCAAATATTTTATTATTGACACTAAATATTGAAAAAAATACAAATAATACAAGTATTGATAATAAATATTTTCTCTTTTTTATAACATTCTCCATAAAATCACTCCCATTTATAAAGTAATTTTATTCTATAATAAAAATCAAAAAAAATCAAGTATTTTAAGCATTCTTTAAATTATATGTACAAGCAAGATATAATATGTATGAAAAAGTCCTTAGTAATTAAACTAAGAACTTTTTTCATTAACTTTTATGATTTTTTAGTATTTCAATTGCATTATTAATTTAATTATCTTCATTTACTAAAATTCGAGTTTATTATAATCAAACAAATTTACTAAAAGTTATGTTATTATAACAAACTCGTTTCTATCAAATTGCATTCTAATTAACACTCATATTAATACCACTTGATATAATATCTGAAACAATTTGTATAACCTCATCAATTTCTTTTGGAGTTACTATATAATTTTCTGTATCAAGCACATTTGCTATCATGCTATATCTATTATCATCATCAAACATATTAATTATTTTATCAGCATCTTCTTTATTTACGCTACTATCACCATTTTCTATTTTTTGCTTTGTATTATCTATCATTTTATCAATAGCTTCATTTGTAATTGTTGCCATATCAACAACCGTAGGTACACCTATTGCTATTACAGGTACATTTAAAGTATTTTTATTTATTCCTTCTCTTTGATTTCTAACCCCTGCACCTGGTGTAATTCCAGTATTACTAAGCTGAATAGTAGTTCCAAGTCTATGTATACTTTGAGAAGCTAAACTATCTATTGCAATTACAATATCTGGTTTTACAGTAGAACTTACAGATGTTATAATTTCAGAAGTTTCAATACCTGTAGTACCAAGTACCCCTGGAGATATTCCACTAACACATCTTGTACCAGGTTCTACCAATTCTTTTGCAAAATTAATTAAATGTCTCGTTATATCAACGCTTTGTATTACTTTAGGTCCTAAAGAATCTGGAGTTACATATACATTTCCAAGTCCAACTACAAGTATTGATTTTGTTTTATCTTCTCCAATTAATATTTTAATTTCATTAGAAAGTTCTGTTACTACTTTATTTTTAGTTTCCTCATCTAAATATTTTATATCTTTTATTTCCATTGTAATATATTTACCAATTTCTTTTGACAATGCATTTGCACCATTTTCATTTAATACATCAACTATAGTTGTAGTAACTGGATCATTTGTCTTAGTTTCAACTTTTACTCCATCAATCTCTGTTAAATTATTAACTCGCTTATATGTATCAACTCTTTCATCAGCCATATCAGTTCTAAAATTTAAATAATTTCTATTCATAAAAAACACCTCTTTTTTATTATGTTAAAAAAAGAGGTGTTTTATAATTTTTTTATATATCTTCAGCAAGAATAATATCATTCCTTGAATTTGCTATTTTTTTTAATTTTTCAGTGTATCCATTTATTGAAAATAAAATATAAGTTTCATTCCTTGACTCTTTATTCCAATCAACTAATTTGGCTTTTTCTTCTAATTTATACAATATATCAATATCCATTTTTTTATTAGTATATTTACATTCTCCAAATATAATATCTCTTCCTGTTGAGTCAACACCTACAATATCTATTTCCTCAGAATTATTCCACCATTTCCCCAACTTATCAAAATTAATTTGTAATTTTTTATCTATATTTAATTTCCACATTGTTTGTCTGCACACATCTTCATAAACAAAGGATACATGATTATCAATAAAATTATTTTTTATTTTATTTAAAACAACTTCTTTTTCTCCTAATTCTAAAAAATCTCTATTTGGATATATAAATTTAAACCAAAAGCTTAAATAGTTATCTTTTATTTTATAATGTCCTTTTTTACTCTTTTCCGGATTTTTTTCAGTTACTGGTACTTCTCTTTCTAAAATATCTAAATTAATCAATATTTGCAAATATTTAGATAAATTAGTTGGACTAATTTCTAAACTAGTAGCTATATTACCCAATTTAGTATTTCCATTTGCAATTGATTTTATTATAGAGAAATAACTCCCAATTTCACTTACTTCATTTTGAAGCAAAAAATATGGTTCTTCATATAGATAAGTTTGACTATTTAATATATTCTCTTTTATTTCATTATAAATATTACTACTACTTTTAAAACTTTCTATATATTTTGGAACCCCACCAGTTACTGAGTATTTTTCTATTAACTCCTTTTTTGTTAATTTCTTTTCAAAGAAATCATTGTAATTTTTAAAAGGTATCTGTTTTAATTTAATTTGACCTGTTCTTCTTCCATATAAAGGACTACTATAACTCAACACTTGCGACTCCATCATATTAATAAGAGAACCGCAAAGTATTACCATAATATTCTCATTCTTTAAAATTTCATCCCATATCTTTTGGAATACTGATGGAAAATTTGAATTAACCTTACCTAAATATTGAAATTCATCTATTACTATTACAATTTTTTGTTCATATTTTTGTCTTATTAAAATTTTAAAAATATCTTCCCAATTATTCAAACTAAGCATGATTTGTCCATAGTTTAAAAATTCAAATATTTTATCAGCAAAATTTATTCTATTTTGAATTTCAGATTCTTCAGTTGCTAAGAAATATATCATTTTTTTATCTTTACCAAATTCTTTAATAAGAGATGTTTTTCCTATTCTTCTCCTGCCATACAATACTACTAAAGAACTTTCCTTTTTATTATATTCCTCATTTAAAAATTTTATTTCATTTTCCCTATCAACGAATTTTTTCATTATATTCTCCTCGTATAATATTTTATTTACTATTAGTAATATTATACCACAAATTATTATAATTTCAAGTATAATAATTTGTGGCGTGATATCACATAGAACAAATAATCTTTTTTAGTCCTATTTCAAAATCCATTTCTCCATTTTTTGTTTTTTCGTCATATTCATCAAACATATATATTATTTTTTTCAATTCATCTAAAGTATATTTATTACAAGTAGTATTTAAAAGTTTAAATGTGTATGGATGAATACCAAGTTTGGCAGCTATATCGTTCTCATTTTTTTGTTTTAAATACTTTATCATGTACATTTGCTTTATTTGTTTGTATAACATTATATATATTTTTATTATAGACTCTTTTTGAGCTAATATGTTATCTAATAATTTTATTCCTTCCTTTGTTTCTTTATTTACTATTTTATTTAACACATCAAATATTTTAGCATTTAATGTTTTAGAGCATATTTTATCAATTATTTCCTTTGTAAGTGTTCCTTTCCCCTCCATATATATAACAAGTTTTTTAATCTCATTTATATTATTATTTTTATCAAGGCCACACACTTCTACAAAATAATCAGCAACGTCAAATGTAGGATTTAAATTATATTTTTTTAATAAGTCATAAACATATGTAGTCATAGTTCTTCTATCTAAAGGTTTAAATTCACATACTTCTGCAAATTTACTTAAAGTTTTATACGAAGAAAGTCTCTTATCAACACTTTCTTCTACAATTACTACAACTATGTCTTCATCTAAATCTTTTAACAACTCTATATCAAATTTTAAATTTGTTTCTTTTATTATAACAAGTTTATGACTACCAAAAAAAGTAACCTCTGATAATATATTTTTTAAATCGTTAATATTCTCTTTTGTTATATAAAAAAGATTTACTCCATTTTCTAACTTATCAAATTCCTTTTTTATACTTGTTATTTTTCTTTCTAAATCATATTTTTCATCTCCGTATAACAAATATATATTTTTATTTTTCAAAAACTCACCTACTTTAAACCATTCTTAAAACTAATTATATCTCTTAGTGCAATATCAGCCATTTTCTTATATTTTTCTTTTTTATTTTTTATCTTAACATCTAAAGGTTTTAATATTCCAAAATTTGCATTCATTGGCTGAAAATGTCTATTTTCAGTTGAAATATATTTTGCTAAGCTTCCAAGTATAGTTGTATTAGGGAAACAAACATCATTTTCTTTAACTTTATTTATTATGTTGTACGCTACCATAAGCCCAGAAGCGGCAGATTCAACATACCCCTCAACTCCTGCTATTTGACCAGCAAAATATATATTATTCTTTTCTTTCATACAGAACTTATCATCTAATATTTTACTAGAATTAATATAACTGTTTTTGTGCATAACCCCATATCTTTCAAAGACTGCATTTTGCAATCCTGGAATCATAGTAAAAACTCTTTTTTGTTCTCCAAATTTAAGACTTGTTTGAAATCCAACCAAATTATACATTGTATTATCTAAATTTTCACTTCTAAGTTGCACAACAGCATATGGCTTTTCTGTACTTGTAGAATTTTCAAGTCCTACCGGTTTTAATGGACCAAATACCAAAGTTTTTTCTCCTCTTTTTGCCATTTGTTCTATTGGCATACATCCCTCAAAAAGTATTAGTTTATCAAAATCGTGACGAGGAGCTTCTTCTGCTTTTATAAGCTCATTATAGAAATCTAAATATTCTTTTTTAGTCATAGGTAAATTTAAATAATCACCTTCTCCTACTTTACCATATCTATTCATTCTATATGCTATATCCATATCAATACTATCAGCAGATACAATAGGTGCCTCAGCATCATAAAAATATAATTTTTCTTCTCCTACCATATTACCAATATTATTAAGAAGTGATTTACTTGTAAGTGGACCTGTAGCTATTACTGTAATTCCTTCTAAACTTTCCACATTTTCCACTTCTCCATATATTATCTCTATATTTTTTTCATTTTTTATTTTATTAGTTATATATTCTGAAAATTTATTTCTATCTACAGCTAATGCTTGACCAGCTTCTACTCTGTTTTTTAGTGCGGATTCAACAAATAAACTCCCTAAAATTTGCATTTCCTTTTTTAAAAGTCCACACGCATTAGTAAGTTCTTCTGACTTTAATGAATTGCTACAAACAAGTTCTGCAAAATTATCGCTTTTATGAGCTTCAGATTTTTTATTTGGTTTCATCTCATACAGTTTTACTTTTATACCATTTTGTGCTAATATCCATGCACATTCACATCCAGCAAGTCCTGCCCCTATAACGTTTACATGATTTATTTTTTTCACTTTACTACCTCACTTATATATATATTATCATAAATTACATCCTTTTTCTATATTTATACAAAAAATAGAGAGAAAAAATTTTCCCTCTATTTCAATATTCAATTTAATTTAAAACAAAATTGAGCTTCCGATATTATATCCTTATTAGGACATTTAGTAATAAGCTTTTTAAGATATCTTTTATCAGTTATTTTAGATACAAAAAACATCCTAGCATCTATATTATTTTCGTCGGAAATAATAATATCAAAAAGTTCATCGTTATTTAATTTTTCAGCAATTTTTACAAGGAAACAACTCCTCTCATAAACGCTTTGATTTTTCAAAAGCTCAGTCAATACTTTTGTTTCCTCAATTTGTTCAATAGCTTTCATTTTTATGAAATCACTATAATATACTGCTCTATCAAGAATAATATTTTTCAAAAAAACATCATTATATATTTTCCTAATAGCTGCGATTTTTATTATATCATTATCGCTTCTAAGAAAAAATTCATAAATTTCATCTGAGTTTACATCTAATTTCTCAATAATTCCCAATGAAATCTCCTGCAAAAGTTCTTCTCTTGCAAGATACAAAATTTCAGTACAATTTTCTTTTCCTCCCTTTAAAACGATTTGTTTTCCACACTCAATAAGTGCTTTTTTTGTTTCGTTAATCATAAAAAATCCTCCAGTAATTACTTTATTGATAATAAAATTATAACTTTTTAATTTTGATTAATTATCTTATGCTTTTCTTATTTTAGAAAGATCATCCTATCAAAATAATAATTTGATTTAAATATAAAATTTACCTCATAAACATTATACCAAATTTCTAGCAAATAATCAACAGTTATGTTATCTTTTTTTTGTTTAACGTCAATCATTATAGTAAATCATCAATCAAATTATAAAATATTTTATTTATATTACTTTAATGTGTGGTTTATTTTTATAATTTTAAATAAACATAATTCATAAAAAAACATCTCCCAAATTAATGAGAGATGTTTTAATTTTACAGATTTGCTGCCGCCGT
>CAZTVT010000028.1:0-13851 GCA_964617175.1 uncultured Clostridium sp. | reverse complement strand
AATAATAAAAAGATTAAAAGACTTCAACGATTTTTATATATTTTTAATAATTTTTATTGGACTTTTTTTACAGCCTCTTTTTTTGTGCTATTTTTTCTGTAGTTTTTTGATTAGCTTTTTTCTAAATAAAATATATATTCTTCTGAATAATAGTGTTAACCTTGACAAACAATATATAAAGTAATATAATGTTAACTAAGGCTAACAAAAAGGAGAAAAATATGATATCTAAGTCATCAGAAGAATATTTAAAAACAATGTATGTATTAAAAAAGCAAAATGGTAACATACGTGTTACTGATATTGCAAATAGAATGTCTTGCAGTAAACCAAGTGTAAATAAAGCATTAAAAAATTTAACAGATAAGGAATTAGTAAGCTATACTACATATGGCCCTATACAACTTACAAAGTCTGGTGAAAGTTTAGCAAAAAAAATATTAGAAGCATATGATATAGTTTACTTATTCTTTAAAGATGTATTAAATTTAGATGAAGAAAAAGCAAAAAATGAAGCAGAGAAAATAAAGCTAATTGTAGAAGATGATACAATAAATAAACTTGCAAAGTACGTTCATAAAACTTTAGATTTAAATGAACTTGATTGTTGTTATGATATAAATGAGGAAAAATGTAGAAGTTGTAAAAAAAGAACTTCTAAAGAAAAAATAAAGTCACGAAATAAGGAGGTATACAAATGGAAAAAGAGTTGTTAAAAGTTGAAGATTTATATGTAAATGCAGAAGAGAAAGAAATACTAAAAGGAATAGATTTAAATATAAAAAAAGGCGAAGTACATGTTATAATGGGACCAAATGGTTCAGGAAAAACTACAACGGCAAACGCAATTTTAAACAATCCAGCATATACAAAAAAAAGTGGAAAAATAATTTTTAATGGAGATGATATTACTAAGTTAAAAACTGATGAAATTGCAAGAAAAGGTGTATTCATGTCTTTTCAATTACCAGAGGAAATTCCAGGAATATCTGTTGCCAATTTTTTAAGATATGCTAAAAATAAAGTTTGTTCAAAACCAGTTAAAATAACTGAATTTAAGATTGAACTCATAAAATACATGAAAGAATTAAAAATGAATCCCAAATATATGCAAAGAAGTTTGAATGTTGGTTTCTCAGGTGGAGAAAAGAAGAAAAATGAAATACTTCAGATGCTTGTATTAAACCCAAAGCTTGCAATACTTGATGAGACAGATTCAGGTCTTGATGTTGATGCTATAAAAACAGTATCTAAAGGTATAGATATGTTTAGAAATAATGATAATGCAGTTCTTATTATTACTCATAACACTAAGATTTTACACAATTTAAAAGTAGATTATGTTCATATTTTAGTTGATGGTAAAATAGTAAAGACAGGTTCACAAGATTTAGCAAAAGAGATTGAGGAAGAGGGATATTCAAAATATAAAACAGAGGTAGAAGGTTAATGAAAAAAAGTAAAATTGATGATATAAATAGAAATATTTATGATATTAAAAATACTGATGAATATGAATTTAAAATAAAAAAAGGCTTAACAAAAGAAATAGTAGAAGAAATATCTAAACAAAAAAATGATCCTGATTGGATGAGAGAGTTTAGATTAAAAGCAATTGAAGTATATAACAATTTAGAATTGCCAACATGGGGACCTGATATTTCTGAACTTAATATGGACGAAATTGCAACATATGTAAAACCTAAAACAAAATTAAATAATACTTGGGATGATGTACCAGAAGATATAAAAAATACATTCGATAAACTTGGAATTCCAGAAGCTGAAAAGACTTCTCTTGCAGGAGTGGGGGCACAGTACGATTCAGAAGTTGTTTATCATAGTATGAAAGAAGAATTAATAAAACAAGGGGTAATATATACAGATATGGAAACTGCTGTAAAAGACTACTCTGATATTGTACAAGAACACTTTATGAAATGTGTTCCATTACATGATCACAAATTTGCTGCACTTCATGGGGCTGTTTGGTCAGGAGGATCTTTTGTATATGTCCCAAAAGGTGTAAAAGTTGATGTTCCATTACAATCATATTTTAGACTTAATTCTCCTGAATCAGGTCAATTTGAACATACTTTAATTATTGTAGATGAAGGAGCTTCTCTTCATTTTATAGAAGGATGTAGTGCGCCTAAGTATAACAAAGTAAATTTACATGCAGGATGTGTTGAATTATATGTAAAAGATAATGCGTACCTTAGATATTCAACAATAGAAAACTGGTCAAAAAATATGCTTAATTTAAATACCAAAAAGGCGATAGTTGGAAAAAATGCGAAAATGGAATGGGTAACTGGTTCATTTGGCTCTAAGATTTCTATGTTGTATCCTATGAGCATTTTAAATGGAGAGGGAGCAAAAACTGAATATACTGGCATTTCTTTTGCAGGTGGTGGACAAAATTTAGATAATGGATTTAAAGTTATTCATAATGCAAAAAACACATCAAGTGTTGTAAATGCTAAATCTATTTCAAAAGATGGAGGAAAGTGTACATATAGATCTCTTACTAGAATAAATGAAAATGCAACAAATTCTAAATCTTCTGTTTCTTGTCAGTCACTTATGCTAGATGATATATCAGTTTCTGATACTATTCCTGTAAATGATATACGAAATGATGAAGTGGAATTTTCACATGAGGCAAGCATTGGTAAAATTAGTGATAAAACTATATTTTATTTAATGAGTAGAGGAATATCTGAAGAAGATGCAAAAGCAATGATAGTTAGAGGTTTTGCATATGAAGTATCTAAAGAGTTACCAGTAGAGTATGCTGTGGAAATGAATAATTTAATAAATTTAGAACTAGAAGGGAGCATTGGTTAATGAAAGATATGATTTTAAATGAAACTCCTTTAAGAACATCTGTAAATTTTAATATTAATGATATAAAAATAAATGATGTAAGTATTCCTAGTAATATAAATAAATTTGAAAATTTAAATATTAATTATGATAATTCTAAAGTTAAAGTTGAAGAAAAAGTAGATGATTATAATATTACATATGGATTGTCAGAATCTTTAACAAAAAGCGCACAAAAAAGTGCAAATAATGAGATAAAAATAGTAATTGAAAAAAAATTAGATGAAGCTATATTTGTAGATTTTAACTTTGATAAAGAAAATATAAATTTAATTAGTAATATAGAAATTGTTGCAAATAAAGATACAAAAGCAACAGTTATATTGAGGTATGAATGTAAAGATGAACTAAAATGTTTTCATAATCAAATTTTAAAAGTTTTTGCAAATGAATATTCAAATATAGATATAATAATAATTAATTTTATGAATTTAAATTCTAATAATTTTGTTACCATTGATAATGAAATCTATGAAAATGCAAAAGTAAATTATACTATAATAGATTTTGGAGGGAAAAATAGTATTACAAATTACTATTCAAATTTGCTTGGTAAATTTTCTGAAAATTTACTTAATACTATTTATTTAGGTAGTAAAGACCAAATTTTTGATTTAAACTATATAGCACATTTAAGAGGAGAAAATTCAAATGTAGATATAGAGGTAGAAGGAGCACTTAAAGATACAAGTAAAAAACATTTTAAAGGAACTATAGACTTTAAAAAAGGTTCAAAAAAATCAGTTGGAAATGAAAATGAGTCTTGCATGCTACTTTCAGATACTGCTAAATCATTATCTCTTCCAATGTTACTTTGTTCTGAAGAAGATGTTACTGGAAATCATGCAAGTAGTGCAGGTAAGATAGACTCTAAAGAATTATTCTATATAATGAGTAGAGGATTTAAAGAAAAAGAAGCTATAAAATTAATGGTAAGAGCAAAGTTTAATAAAATAATTGAAACAATTAATTCTGAAATATTAAAAAATGAAATTTTAAGTAAAATAGATGAAAAATTAGATTAATATGAAAGGAGGGAAAATTAAAATGATACCAGAAGAAATAAAAGAAGATTTTCCTATACTTAATGAAAGAAAAATATCATATTTGGATAGTGGGGCTACAACACATAAACCAATTCAAGTTATAGATAAAATTAAGGATTTCTATAACAAATATAACGCAAATCCTCATAGAGGAGCTTACTCATTAAGTATGGAAGCAACAGAAATTTATGAAGATACAAGAGATAAGATAGCATCTTTTATAAACGCAAAATGTAGAGAAGAAATTATTTTTACCAAAAATGCTACTGAATCTTTGAATTTAATAGCTTATTCATACGGTGCTCAAAACTTAAAAAAAGATGATGAAATAGTTATATCTATAATGGAACATCATTCAAATTTAGTACCATGGCAAAAAATAGCTAAAGTTACAGGCGCCAAACTAAAATATATGTATATAGATGATAATTTTGAAATAAGTGATGAAGAAATAAAATCAAAGATTACAGAAAAGACAAAAATTGTTGGAATTACTCATATATCAAACGTTACTGGTACTGTAAATGATATAGAAAAAATAATAAAATATGCACATGAAAAAGGAGCAATAACAGTTGTTGATGCATCACAAAGTATTGCACATATGAAGATAGATGTACAAAAACTAGATACTGATTTTCTAGTTTTCTCTGGTCATAAAATGTTAGCTCCTCTAGGTATTGGAGTATTATACGGAAAGAAAGAAATTTTAAATAACATGTCGCCTTTTTTGATGGGAGGAGACATGATAGAATATGTGTATGAACAAGAGACTACTTTTGCACCTCTTCCAAATAAATTTGAAGCCGGAACACAAAATGTCGAAGGTGTGATAGGACTAGGAGCAGCTATAGAGTATATAGAAAGAATCGGTTATGATAATATTAATAAAATAGAAAATGAAATTATGTCATATGCAATAGAAGAGTTATCAAAACTTGATTTTTTAGAATTATATTTAACTAAAAATAAAAAAAATCATTGTGGTGTTATATCATTTAATATAAAAGGTGTGCATCCTCATGATGTTGCAAGCATATTAGATACTTGTGGAGTTTGTGTAAGAAGTGGAAATCATTGTGCACAGCCATTAATGAGATATCTAGGAATTGATTCTACTTGTAGAGCTTCTTTTTACATATATAATACAAAAGAAGATGTAGATAATCTAATAAGTGGTCTTAAAAAATCATATGAAATGTTTAAGAAATACATTAGTAATTAGGGGGAAAAATGTTTATATTTTTTGTAGTTATACTTATTATATTTATAATAATATTGTTTTCGGTAATAAAGAAAAAAAGAAAAATTTTAATTATTGCTTTAGTAATTTATATAATGCTTATAATTCTATATTTATTATTTCTTACACATACTTATAGTTATTTTTTTAATAAAGGAAAAACAATTGAAGAAATTTTAAATATAGACTTAGACAAAATAGAATACATAAAATTAGGAGTGCCTGAAAATTATAAAGATGGTACTAAAAAATATTATGAGGAAGATTATGACTTAATACAATTTAAAAATGAATTTAAAAATATAAAACTAAAAACAAATAGAGATATTGAAGATATTATAGGAGATAAACTTAATTTAACACATATGCTTAGTACAATTCGTGAATACAGATATGTATGTTTTGATAAATATAATACTCCATTATTTACAATATGGGTATTTTCTAATAATACTTATGGAATTACACTCAATGAAGCAAATAAAGAAGATATTACTAAATATTATTATATATAATATTTAATGATTAAAGGAAGGAATTTTAAATGGAAGATTTAACAGATATATATAATGAACTAATAATGGAACATAGTATGAATTCATATAACAAAAAAAAGATGGATAAAGCTGATTACTGTGAAATTGGACATAATCCAAATTGTGGAGATGAAATTACACTTGAAATTAAATTAAATGGTAATATAATTGAAGATATGGCTTTCTTAGGACATGGATGTGCAATATCTCAAGCTTCAACCTCAATTATGATTGATACGTTAAAAGGTAAAACTATTAAGGATGCTAAAGATATTATAGCTACTTTTATTAAGATGATAAAGAGGGAAATAAAGGATGAAGAAAGTTTGCAAAAACTTGAAGATGCAATAGCATTTAAAAACGTATCTAATATGCCAGCACGTGTAAAATGTGCACTACTTGCTTGGCATACTATTGATGATATTTTAAATAATAAATTAACTAAAGGAAGTTCAAATATTAAATGTTGTAATTAGATTAAATTGTTATAAATAAAGGCTATTTCAGTATTATTATCTGAAATAGCCTTTTAATGTAACTTTAATTGTTAGTAGAAAATTCACTACTTTTTATTTTCTTTTATAGCAGATGTTTCATAAGTTTCTGTTATAGCACCACCATCTTTTGATGCATCTTCTAAAGTTGGTTCTATATTTTCAAACATTATATCAAAGTTATCTAAATTATCTAATTCTACAGTCTTTTTCTCTTCATTTTCAAGTTGTTCTTGATACTCTTTGTTTGCAGAATAGTTATTAGGTGATGATACTATAGATTCATTTGCTTTTTTCTCTAATTCTTTTTTTAATCTAGTAGATGTATTAACTCCAAAAAGTGTATCATCATTTGCTGAGCTGTCACTATCATTAATAGTTATTGTTGGAGTATCTGGTTTTGTCATCATATATTTTTCAAAATTAAACATTAAAGTATGTGCTTTTTCTTTGTATTTACTATTTAAGAAATCAGTTTTACCTTTACCATAAACAGTTTTACCTTTTTCATCTTTTGTTTTAAAGAATACATTTTTAAATCCTAAATCTTGTATTTTATATGCTTCAGCACGAGTTTTCTTTTTGACTTCTATACTAGCTGATTTTACAAGTTCTCCATCAACAATTTTATATGAACTTGATGCATCAGGTATTTTGTTTATACCAAAAGCTTTTTCCCAGTATGCACTATCTTCTGGAACTGTATCACCAAATACGATTTGAGTTTTGGTATTTGCAAGAACTGTTTGTCTGTAATATCCTGATTTATCACCTTTAGATAATTGTGATAAGTTTTGAAGGGCAATTGTTACACCACATCTATATTTTCTAAATAAAGTAAACATTACCTCCATGTCTTTATTGATGTATTCAGGAAATTCATCAATGTATAAGAAATGTGGAGTTCTAGATTCTTCAGTTCCTTTTCTTCTTAAAACAGCATCTTGGAATTGTAATATAAAGAACATACCAAAAGCTTTTGCTTGAAGTACACCAAGATCACCTTTTCTAGAACATGCAGTAATTACTTTTCCGTCTTCTAAAGCTTTATCAAAGTTTATCATATTTGTTTTACCACAAAGAGCTTTTTTTAGTCCTGGATTTCTAATTAAGTTATTAAGCTGTGTTATAGCTCCATACAAGAATTTTTCTGTATCTTTTCTTCCACTACCACGTGTTCCTGGTATTTCATAACCATTAATATTAAGAGATGGTTTATAGAAATTCTTTTCAAAATAAGCAATTAAAAGTTTGTATTTTTGTTCCAGTTCTGGTATTTTTTTCATTTCTTCTGTCATTTCTTCAACTTTATCAAAGTTATATAGTAGTTCTAGCATATCTTCAAGAGATGCGACTTCACCATCATTCATTCTAGGGTACATTTCTTTTAATAAAATTGATAAGTTTTGAAATGCATCAATTGTAACTTGTGTAAAGAATGGGTCACCAGCTCCACCGCCACCTTGTGATTCATACATAGAATTCAAAACGTCTGCAACAATTGAAGCAACTTTTGCAGGGTCCTCTATTGCAAATGGATTGATACTTAATGTATCTGGGTTAATCGGATCTATTGATAGTACATCAATATCAAAGTTTTTAGCAACTCCTATAAAGTCTGAAATAAATTTTCCATCGTTTTCTACTATTGTTATACCAATATCTTTATATGTGATATTTCCAGTAGCATTATCTTTAAATTGTATTACAGGTTTTACATGTTCCATAAATTGTTCTTCCATACCACGTTTAGGTCTTAAATATGAAAGAGAAAAGTTTCTGTTTATATATTCGTTATTAAAAGGTCCATTCATATATGCAATTCCTTTTTTTAGCATTGCATATCCAATCTTTTTTGAATATTCTCTAAAGAAATATTTTCTTTCTAAATCTAGTGCACTCATTGGAAGGAGAACAGTTGCTGTTTTACCAGTACCTGTAGCACCTTGTACAAGTGTACCTTCATAACGTTTTTTCTCTGGAACAACTATAGGAATAGCAGAATCTTTTTCGTTACAGATAACTGTTTCACAAGTAAACATTCCATTATCTTTACTTCCACTTTTAAGAGATAATCCAACAAAACCAGCTATAGATTTTGGAAGATCTTCATCTCTTAGAATAAGTAAGAAATAATCTATAATATTAAATATTGCAACAAAAGGTATAGCAAAACATGTAGTTTTTATTGCTGGAGCAAAAAGCTCTGGAAAGTACATTTTTACAGTAGTGTAATTAGGAATTTTTTGTAATAACCACCATAAACCTTGATTTATCCATGTACAAGACATTCCACCTAATATTATGCTTAAAAGTACACAAGTTATCATGTAAAATTGTATTTTTTGTTTATCATTTTTTGGAATACCAGAATTTACAAAAAACGAAAAAGCAAGAGGTGGAATAGTTAGAAATATTGCATAAAGATAAGGAGAGATATTATTCTCCATTCTTGCATCTCCTACCAAAAATCCAAGCATTCTAAATACAGCCATAAGAACTAATACTATAGTTATACCATATAGTAATATTGTTGCTATCTTATTTGGATTTGTTTTTATATGTAATTTTTTAAATAAGTTCTCTACCAATATATATCACCCTTTCATAAGGTTAAAAACTAATTTGACTTATATAAACAATTCATATATAATATACTATAAATACATAAAAAATTCAAGAGTTTTATGAGTTTTATGTGTATAAATTGTAAAAAATAGGAAGGTAAGTTTATGAAGGTAATAGTAGGACTTGGAAATCCTGGAAAAGAATATGAAAATACAAAACATAATTTAGGTTTTATGTTTGTAGATTATTTAAGCAAGAAATATAATTTAAATGAATTTAAAAAATTTAAAAATAGTAAAATTACTGAAAATATAATAGAAGGGCAAAAGGTAATTTTTGCAAAGCCACAGACATATATGAATTTAAGTGGAAATGCCGTATTAGAGTTAAAAAAATGGTTTAAGGTAGAAAATAAAGATATAATAATTATATATGATGACTTTGACATTCCATTTGAAAGTGTTAGATTTAGAGAAAAAGGAACTGGAGGAACACATAATGGTATGAAAGATATAATATTAAAACTTTCAGATACTAACATTCCAAGATTAAGAATAGGTACAGGTGGATTGAAAAAAGATAAAGAAGAAGTTATTTCTTTTGTTCTTTCTAAGTTTTCAAAAGATGAATTATCTAAAATAGACAATATTTTTGATGAAGCTTATGTAAAATTAAAAGAATTCCTTGACAAATAATGAAAATAGTGCTAAAATAATTAGGTATTCCGCTCAGAACAGGTTAAAAAGCATATAGCTACCTTAATTGGCGAGAACAAGCAAGATAAAAGGAGGAAAAAAGATGTACGCAATAGTTGAGATTAGAGGAAAACAATATAAAGTACAAGAAGGTGACATCGTATTTGTTGACAGAATGGATGAAATTGAAGAAGGAAAAGAAGTTACTTTTGATAAAGTATTGTTTTTATCTGATGGTAAAAAAGTTACAATTGGAGAAGATACAGTAAAAGGAGCTAAAGTAAAAGCTACTGTAATTGGACATGGTAAGTCTAAAAAAATACTAGTATTTAAGTACAAAGCTAAGAAGAATGAAAGAAAAATGAGAGGTCATAGACAACCATACACAAAAATTCAAATTGAAAAAATAATGACTTCAGCTGATAAATCTAAAAAAACTGAATCTGCAGATTCAAAATCAGATGTTAAAGTAGAAGAAAAGAAAGAAACTACAAAAAAATCATCTACATCAGCTAAGAAAACAGCTGCAACTACAAAAACGACAACAAAAAAAGAAGAAACAAAATAGTTTAACTAATATATATAAATAAAGCGTAAAGGAGTGATTTTAAATGGCACATAAAAAAGGCGCAAGCTCTTCTAAAAATGGTAGAGATAGTGAGTCTAAAAGACTTGGCGCAAAAAGAGCAGATGGACAATTTGTTTTAGCAGGAAACATTTTATATAGACAAAGAGGAACAAAAATACATCCAGGAACTAATGTTGGCATTGGAAAAGACGATACTTTATATTCAAAAGTTGATGGAGTATTAAAATTTGAAAGAAAAGGTAGAACAAGAACTAAAGCTAGTGTTTATCCTGTAGAAGAAACTAAATAAATTATATAAAAAGCAATCACAAAATAATGTGATTGCTTTTTTTATATAACTTAGTTGTAATTCAAAATAACTTTGGATCTAATGAATCCAGAATTATTTTTAAATTTCGGCTTGTTTTTTTTACTTTTTAATTTTCTTTCTTTTCTTTCCTTTCTAGAATGATTTTCAAGCTCTTCTATAGAAGAGTACTTTGAATTAGAGACTTTTAAAATTTCATAACCAGACATTGAGTAAAAAAGACTTCTATCTAAAATATTTACAAAAGGTGGATTTATCTTATCTATAACTTCTTGTGCATATATTTCTTTGGTTTTAATATTACCATGATTTATAAATACTCCAGCAATATTTGGGAATAATTTTAAAAAATCTATTAGCTGGTCTGATTTAGCATGTGATGAAAATTCATTACTGCATAAAATCTCACAGTTGATTCTTTTTTTTATTTTTTCCCCATATACATTAAAAGAAAATTCGGTATCATGCTTAATATTTTTTAATGTATAACCTAAAGTATTTGATGGTAAATAACAAGTGAATAGTACTGAAACATCTTCACGATTCACAAGTTTAGATAAATAATAAGGTGCCTTACCTTTATCAGCCATACCAGACGTCGTAAGGATTATTTTTGGCTTTTTGGTTTCTAGTATTTCATCTGGAATTTCATCAATAAGGTTTAAATTTTTGCCTTCTAACATCTGAGAATGTATATTAATATCTTTAGATGTTACAAGAGTTAGATTTTCTGGGATGAAATCTATTTCGGACTTACAAGCATAGATTTTAAAATATTCACAAGCAAGTGAGCCGGCAAGATATATGGGTATCCGCTTAGATAAAACATTCCGATCTTGTAATTTCTTGATTTTGAGCAGTACTTGTTCAGCTCTTTCACAAGCAATTACAGGAGAGATGACTGTTTTGTTATTTTGTATAAGCGATACAAGAGTATCATCGTATGTGTATTTTATATCGCTCGTTGTAGAATCACCATAAGTTGCTTCTTGTATTATAACAACTTTAAGCTTTTTTACCCATTTTGGAATTTCTGGTACTTCATAAAATAAGTTTTTTACGTTGTAGTCTCCAGTAAATATAAAATTTAATGTTTCGCAACCTGGATAACTTATTTGTAGAAGTATCATTGCAGCTCCCTTTAAATGTCCATTGCCAAGAAATGTTACACTTAAATTTTCATCAAGCGTATAACGTTCGTTATAATTCATACCTCTTGTCTTTTTAATTGTGTTTTTAACATCATCTACGGTATAAAGAGGTTCGATAAATTTTTTCCTTTTTTTAGTTAAATATTTTGAATCATTTTCTAAAATTTTTGCACAGTCAAAAAGTGCTGGAATAATAAGAGATTTAGCATCATTAGTGCAATAAATATGATTAGAATATCCTTTTTTAACTAAAAATGGGAGTCTACCACAATGATCAACATGAGTATGAGTTAAAAACACGTAATCAATATTTTCGGGATGAAATTGAGAAGGAAAAGAATCATTATATTTTTCAAATTCATATTCCTGGAAAATTCCACAATCAACCAGTATTTTTTTACAATCTCCATTTGGTAGATGAAATGTTGATATGATTGCTGAACCGGTAACTCCGGTATGAAGGCAAGAAAGTTCGTAAGTAATATTTTCTAGTTTTGGTTTCATAAAGAATTCCTCCGGTAAAATATTTTGAAAATACTAAACAGTATTAACAGGTAAAATAAGAAATAAGAAAAAACTTAAGTAGTATAAATGTATAATTATATATTTATATACGACTCTACTATGATATATTATATAATGTGGAATATAGCTAAGTCAAGAGTTATGTAGAAAAATCAGCAAAAAAGAGTAAATTTATATATTTTTGAGTTTTTCTACTATTTTATACTTTAAAAAAGTTATCAATTTTTTTGGAATTATTATATGAGTTTTCTACACCCATAAGTTACATTGTCTATTTTTATAACTCAAAAGAGCTGCTGTTTCTATTTCAATAACATTACATCCTAAAGAGATAATTTCGTCAATATGTGCAAATTGTGCAAAAATTGTATCTATACTAAAATTTTTTGCTAAATGATATTTAATATTTTCCTTACTACAAATATCTTTTGTGATTTCTAAAGTAATGTTTGTTAAATCTTTATTAGTATAATACTGTTTACCAAATGTATCAGAATCTTTAAGTGGTTTTTCTGTTAAATATCTACAAACTCCATCTCCACATAAAGAGCTTTCTGGAATAACAATATCACCAATATTAATATTTTTATCAAGAGAATCAACAGAACCAATAAATATAATATTTTTGCAATTTGTATTTCCTAAAGCAAGCACTATATCTACAAGGTTTGGGGCTCATATTCCAGTAGTTATATATGTAAATTCCAATTCATTTATTTTTACGTTAGAAATAGCGGGATATTTGCTATATAATTCTTCAATATCTCCATTAAATTCTTTCCAAAAATCAACTTTCATAGTTGGTGCTAAAACAACATTATATTTTATTTTAGAAATGTCACATTTTAATTTATGTGATGAAACATTATATGTATCTGTTCCAAATCTTTTGTGTCCATTTATTAAATTTTCATAAATCATGAAAAATCCTCCTAAAAATTATTTTTTTAGATATACTGTTTGTGAAGGATAAGCAAGTTCTACTTTTTCTCTATTTAGTATATCTATAATTTTGTAATTAATATTTTCAGAAGTATTTAAAAAATCTTCGTAAGATAGAGCATCAGTATATACGTTAACTAGTATGTTATATCCATTATCAGTTACTTTGTCAAATTTTACTATTAAGTTATCATTTAATACTCTAGGATGTTCTTTTAACATTTCTATTATTTTACTTTGAATATCACACATTTTTTTTAATGGAGTAGAAAGTTCTATTTCAAAATTTTCTTTATATCTTCTTTTTTTCATTTTGCTCCAATTGATTAATGCATCATTACTAATTGTAGAATTAGGTATAGTTACTATAGAATTTTCAAAAGTCCTTATTCTAGTACTTCTAAATGTAATATCTTCAACAATTCCTTCAAAATGTGTAGTTTCAATCCAATCTCCTATTTTGAAAGGTTTATCCCAAAGAATTACTATCCCGCCAAATATATTTTTAGCTGCATCTTGAGCAGCAAGTGCAACTACAACTCCACTAAGTCCAAGTCCTGCAAGAAGACCATTTAAATTATATCCAAGTTCACTTACGATTATAAAAGCGGCTATTGTATAAATAATTCCTCTAATTGTTTTTACAGCAAAGTTTACAAAAGTTTCATTCTTTTTTTCTCCTGTTCTAGAACTAAGTTGTTTAAATATTCCTGATTTTGGCGTTATACATTTAGCAATTCCCATAGATACTAATATTATAACTAAAATTTTAAATATCTTATTTATGATTATTGTTATATCTTGTGGTAAATTTAAAAATAGCAATCCTAAATATGCTCCTAGTATTGGAAAAAATATATTAAGTA
>CAZTVT010000027.1:633-14362 GCA_964617175.1 uncultured Clostridium sp. | reverse complement strand
CTTAAAAAAATCATTAATAGTAAGCTCACATTAATTTTCATATTAAATTCATTTATTTTTTTTACAATTATAGCAAAATTAGTAATGATGATAAATGTAGCTATCCATGTAAACTTTAATGTATTATCAAATATACTAAGAATGCTTGATCTAAACTTTTCTTTATTTTCCATATATATTATCTAATGCCTTTCTTATATTTTCTTCTATAATATCCACTTTATCATAGTCTATATAATTTAATTTTACACTTCCTCCACTACTAAAAAACTTTATACTTGCTACTTTAAATATTCTTCCAATTATTCCTCTTTTTATCTCAATTTTATATACTCTATTTACAAGCATTATTTTCCTTGATACAATAAACGCTCCTTTTACTGTCTCTATTTTATTATGCGTAACAACATATCTATAATTAATATATTTGATACCAAAAAAGCCCAAATATATATTCCAATTGTAAAAGTTAATACTAAAAGATTCATTACAATTTTATATTTTACATCAAATATTATATCTATAGTTACGGCAATTACTATTAAAATTATATTTAATAGTATAGCTATTAGTAAATACAAAACAAAAACATATCTGCTAGAATTTTTTGATATTCCTCTATATTTCATATATAAATTACCTCGTTATTATTATTTTTGTTTTTCATATATTTAAAACAAAAAGTAGTTATATTAAATAAATTAATATAACTACCCACGATTCTACTATTTTAATTTTTAAAAGGATATATTTTTAGAACATTTTTAGTATCTATATCTTTTAAATTTTATAATCATATAATATATATCTAATTTTTTCAAAAAAATAGAGCGTATAAAACGCTCATTATCAACCCTTATATTTCGCCTCTTAAAGTCTTGTATACTTTGGCGTAGAAAAATCATAATTTATTAACATCTCACCACTTGGTAAACTAAGCTCTAAGTTATTAGTAACTAAATCAGCATAACTATATGATAATTTACTAGAAGTGTCATTCTCTTTAAAGACAAATAAGTTAGAATATGTGCTGTCAATTACTCCTTTTCTGCAAACACATTTATTTCTTCCTACATTTGCTTTAATAAGTATCTCTTGTCCAACATAGCTTTCAACATCTTTCTTAACTTTAAGTAATGAATCTTTTGAAACCATATCTATCACCTATATGCCTCTCTTTTGTCAAATTATAACATTTTATAACATTTTTGTCAAAGTAAGAAAAGCATAAAAAAAGCTTTGATTTCAAAAATATGTCAACATTTTTCAAAATCAAAGTGTTATTATCAATATATGTTTTATATTTTTATAAAATTATAACATTTTTGTTACAATTTATTTTTTAGAATTAATATATTCTATAGCCTTTATAAGCTGAGTATCTTTATCTCTAGGAATACTACTAGATTTTGAATATTCTTCTGGAACATCTACATATATATCAGGTTCAATCCCATTCTTATGTATCTGAGTTCCGCTAGCAGTATAATACTTAGCAACAGTAATAGATAAAGCACCTTTGCCATCTAAAGACTGGATTTCCTGTACAATTCCTTTACCATAAGTCTTTGTTCCAACAAGTACCCCAACTCCAGAATCTTTTATAGCACTTGCAAGTATTTCAGATGCACTTGCACTTTTAGAGTTTACAAGCACAGCAACAGGAATATTAATGTGATTTTTACCATCACATTTATATACTCTTTCGCTTTCGTCCTTATATACAAGTTTAACTATATCACATTTAGGAAGCATTTCTTTTAATATAGAAATTGTATCTGAAACAAGTCCACCAGGATTATTTCTTACATCTATAATAAGACCTTGTATATTTTTACTTTTTAGTTTATCATATTCTGTTTTAAATTGTTTATATACATTATTATCAAAAGACCAAATACGAATATATCCAATATCATCATTCATTATTTGAGATTCAACATTATTTGGTAAAATCTCTTCACGTTTTACAGTTTTTTCAATGGCTTCATTATCTCTTTTTAATATAAGCTTAACTTCTGTATTAGGCTCACCTTTTAATTTATCAACACATTCATAATATGTCTTTGAATTTACAACTGTACCATCTACACTAAGTATTATATCTCCTATTTTTAAATCTGCCTCTTCAGCAGGAGTATTAGGCATTATTCCTAGTATAACAATACCTTGAGTATCTATATCATAAGTTATATGTACACCAAGCCCTCCATAAGTCTCAGTGCCACTATTTACCATTTCTTCGAACTCCTCTTCATCCATATATCTAGTATAGGGATCACCTGTAGCTTCTGCTATTCCTGCCACGGCACCATCTACTAATTTTTCTGTATCAACATCTTCAATATATTTACTCTTTATCATTTTAAGTGCATCTTCAATTCTTGTCATATAACTAGAATAATCATCATTTCTTTTTATTTTATTATTATTTATTACAGATAAAGCTACTAGTATCATAGCTCCTATTATAACAACAGATAAAATTACAGTAAGTGATATTATAACAGCTTTACTTATAAATTTTCCCTTATTATTTTTATACTCTTGATTCATCATTCTACCTCTTTTTAAACATTATAATTATATATTAATTATAATATTTAGTCAATTAAAATATTATGTTTTTTTCAAATATTTTCAACTAACTTTTTCATTTTTTTCTTATGTTTACTTGACATATATACAAAACTATTGTATAATTTAATAGTAAATTTTTAAGGATATATAACCTTTTTGTTTATTTATCCAATCGGAGGGAGGGAAACAATATGCCAGGAATAAAAGTTAAAGATAATGAAAGTTTAGACAACGCATTAGCAAGATTTAAAAAACAATGTGCAAAATATGGTGTCCTTGCCGAAATACGTAAAAGAGAACATTACGAAAAACCTAGTGTTAAAAGAAAAAAGAAATCAGAGGCTGCCAGAAAAAGAAAACATTAAAATATAGCAATTTAAGTTATATTTAAAAATATATTTAACCATATGTATTTATTTACATATGGTTATTTTGTTTGACTTTTTATGTAACTTATAGTATAATATATAGTGCTAATCATACAATTATAAATTAAATAAATATTTATTTGGAGGATGAATTTATGCAAAAAAGACGGCCTGATAAAGAAGATACTCAAGAAATAAAACTCCCAAAATCAAGAAATGATTATGGGGATAATTTCGAGAGTTCATGTAGCAATGAAGAATATAAAACAAAAAATTGCTTCAAAATTACAAAAATGGATAAAAAAAATCTAATAATACTTATATCAAGTATTATGGCAACATTTGTTATATTGATTATAACAGTCACTATAGCTATATCAAACTCTAATTTGAGGCAAACCTCTCAAACCACAGCATTACCTATGAGTAGTCCAAAAGTGTTACCTGCCACTGTTCCTCCTACAACTTCTAATTATACAGAAGAAACTGAAAAATATACTACTATAACAGAGGAATCTACATCTAAAGAAACAAAAGAATCAACTACTGCTATTTCTACAACAGAGAGTGTTAACCTAACTTTGGAAGAAAACAATGTAACTGAAGAATCAAGTATAACTACTGAACCAACTGAAACTGAAGAGGAAACATCTGTAAAAAAATTTATATCTGTATCAGATATACTAGTTTTTAAAACAGATGATGGAATATTTGTTTCAAAGATAACTGGTAACTTTGTAGGATACTCTCCTGAAGAACTTTTAAATGAAGTTACCGTTACAACTTCTTCAGGAACTCCAAAACTTTCACTTCCCTATATTGATGGCAATAATTCCTTTACTTTTAATATTGATTTAGAAGATTGTGAGGGTGAACTCCACATACACATTGATACTTATGATTTTTATCAAAGTATTGATTCTTTTCCAGACTAAAGTAAGTCCCACTTAAATTAAGTGGGATTTATTTTATCTATTATATTTTTATCCAAATACATATATTTTCCTACATCTAAATTTCCTAGACAAAGATTTCCAATTTTAGTTCTTTTTAAGTTTAAAACTTTTAAATTTACAGCCTCACACATTTTTCTTACTTGTCTATTTTTTCCTTCACTTATTATTATTTCGATCTCATTATTAATTGAAAGTAGCTTTACTTTTGCTTCTTTTGTTACATAACCACCAATATCTACACCATTTCGTAATTTTTCTAACTTTTCTTCTGTTATATTTCCGACTTACTTTTACAACATATGTCTTTTTAATTTTATTTTTGGGATGCATCAATTTATTTGCAAATTCACCATCGTTAGTAAGTAACAAAAGTCCCTCTGTATACATATCTAGTCTTCCTATTGGATATACTCTTAAATCTAAATTTAAAAGATCTAAAACACTTCTTCTTCCAAATTGTTCTTTACTAGTTGTAACATAACCTTTAGGTTTATTTAACATTATATATACTAGTTTATTCTCTTTTGTTATTATTTTACCGTTAACTTTAACTATATCTTTATTTTCATCTATTTTGGTTCCAAGATTAGTCACAACTTGTTCATTTATAATTACTTTTCCACTTTGTATAAGAGTATCTGCACTTCTTCTTGAACATACTCCACATTCTGCAATATATTTATTTAATCTAGTCATAAAACCCTTCCTATCACAAACACATAATAATTTTCATATATTATATTATCATAAGCTTATGTTAATATATATTTTGAAAATGCTAGTCATATTATTTGCTGGCATTTTCTTTCCTTTCTAAAGTTGCTATAATATTTTCAAATTCTTCTGGTAGGTTACTTTCAAACTCTACATACTTACCAGTTGTTGGATGATTAAATCCTAAAAGCTTTGCGTGTAGCATTTGACCAGACACTTTAAATTTATTATCTTTCTTTGAATATACATCATCACCTACAATTGGATGATGTATATATGACATATGAACGCGTATCTGATGAGTCCTTCCAGTTTCTAGAGTAGCCTTTACTAAAGTTACTTTTGACTCATAAAATCTTTTTAAAACTTCAATATGGGTTACTGCTTTTCTACTATTTTTATTTGTTACTGCCATCTTTTTTCTATCTTTTACACTTCTACCAATAGGTAAATCTATTGTAAACTTATCATCTTTTACAATTCCTTTAACTAAAGCTATATATTCCCTCTTTATATCATGCTTTTTAAAAACTTCAGATAATTTTTTATGAGCGTTATCATTTTTGGCAACTACCAAAATACCAGATGTATCTTTATCAATTCTATGCACAATTCCAGGTCTTATACTACCATTTATACCTGAAAGCTTGCCCTTGTGCGAATACATAAGTGCATTTACAAGAGTACCATCATAGTTTCCATTTGCTGGATGAACTACCATTCCTTTAGGTTTATTCACTATTATTATATCATCATCCTCATATACAATATCTAAAGGTATATTCTCCTCTTTTATATCAGCCATAACATCTTCTTTTAAATTAACATAGACCTCGTCATTTTCTTTTAAACTATATCCTGATTTTTCTGTTTTACCATTTACAGTAATATTTCCATCTTCTATTAAATTTTTAATATAACTTCTAGTTATGCCAAGCTCTTTTTCTAATACATATTTATCTAATCTTTTTTTTGAATCTGTTTTTTCTATAATATATTTCATACTAAGTTACCTTATCTTCCAAACATCTCATTTACATTATCAATATCAAATCTGTATTTTTTATTACAAAAATTACATTTTACTTCTATTATGCCACTATTTTCTTTTAATGTATTTATTGCCTCTTTATAGCCCATTGAAATTATAGCATTTTTTATTCTAATATCATTGCAGTCACATAAAAGTTTTGGTGGTTTAGAATATATTTCCTTTACATTTTCATCTGATGTTACAAGTTTTGCAATGTCTTTCATACTTTCTAAATCCAACATCATATTAGTTACGCTTTTAATATTTATATTCGCATTTTCTAATATATCTAATATTTCATCTTTGCAATCAGGAAGAGGTTGTATAAAATATCCACCAGCTTTTAATACATTTCCTTCTTTATCTAAATTAACCCCCAAAGATACAATTGATGGCGTCTGTTCAGAAATCAAGTAATAATATGCAAAATCTTCAGCAATTTCTGATGTGGTCAAATTACATTTACCGATATATGGTTCTTTTAAACCTATATCTTTTATTACAGTAAGAATACCTTTACCTATTGCATCTTTTACATTATACTTTCCACCCACATTTTTAAGTTCAATTTCTGGGTTGCTTACATATCCTTTTATATTTAATTTGCTATCTCCACAAGTAATTATATTCCCAATCGGTCCGTCTCCAGATATTTGTATACTTAGCCTATCGTTTTCTCCATCTAGCATAGAAGACATTATACTAGTCATTGCTAATGTTCTTCCTAAAGCTACTGTTGCTGTATTAGATAGATTATGAATATCTCGTGATTTTTTTAACATATTGGTAATATCACAAATTATAACTCTTACACTGTCATTATGAGCTAAATATTTCTTGCATATATCTTGATTTTCCATTTTATTTCTCCTTAAAAAATACAAGTATATTATATCAAAATATACTTGTATCTTCAACTTATATTTATAATTTAGGAGAAATTTATATATAAGGGAATAAAATTTTCCCTTTATACCACTTTAGATTTTTTCTTTTTTAATTTTCTTGTAAGTGTTACTTTGGTACCTACTCCTTTATTTGAATCAATTAATATTTCATCCATAAAAGTTTCCATTATAGTAAAACCCATACCAGCATGTTCAAGTTCTGGTTTTGAAGTATATGTTGGTAGCATGGCTGTTTCTATATCATCGATTCCCATACCTTTATCTTCGACTTCTACTTTTATTATATCATCATCTCCAGAATATATATATGCTGTAATAACAACACTAGCCTCATCTAATTCTTCCTCTCTATATGCATGTTCCACTGCATTTGTAACAGCTTCAGAGATTGCTGTTTTTATATCCATAAGTTCATCAATTGTAACATCTAAAGTAGATATAAACGAAGATATAGCTACTCTTACTATCGATACATTTTCTAGTGATGCCTTTATTTCTATTTTTATTTTATTTGTTTTACTCATATACTACTTACACCTCACTAATATTTTATCAGATATATTAGAAAGTTCTAGTATTCTTTTTATACTATTTGTAGGATTTAAAATTACCATTTTTGAATCCATAAATTTTATTAAATTATATCGTCCTATGAGAAGACCAATACCACTACTATCCATAAATTTCACTTCACTTAAATCCATAATAAATTCTTTTGGTTGATATCTCATTATATATCCATCTATCACTGTTCTTAACGTTTTGCAAGCTTTCATATCAATTTCTTCATCCAAATCTATTTTCAAACTTCCGTCATTATAATTATATCTCATTTGTATCACCTCTATATAAAGTATACCATACAAAAAAAGAAAAAAATGTTGAATTTTATGAAAAACAAAAAAATATCCCACAAAATTAATTGTGAGATATTTATATCTAAAGCAAACTAACCTAAGGGGGAGAATTAGCTTGCAGGGGTAAGGTTAACTGTAGGTGCCTGTTCAATTTCTTCCTGACTTACTGTCGGAGGAAGAGGATGTTCTTCTTCAAAGACTTTTTCAGGCTGTGGTGATGGTTTCTTATTCGAAGTAGAAGCTCCATAACCTTTGTTTCCGCCAGTTATACCATCATCTTTAGTTGAGTCTTTAGAAGAACTCATAGAGCTATTATTAGGCTTTTCTACCTCATCTACAACTTCATAATAACCTGAATTATTAGATGAATCGTTATTGTAACTTTCCTCATAATAATTAGAATCATCTGAATTACCAGAATAATCAGACTTTTCTTTTTTTGGTTCAGTAGCCTTTGTGGTAGGCTCAGTTGTAGGTGCTATTGTAGTAGGAACAGTTTCTTTTACTGTAGTGGGAACAGTAGTAGTAGGAACTGTTGTAGAAACTGGTGTAGGAACTGTTTTATTGTTACTATTGCCACCTGTGCAGCAATTCATAATAAATATTACTGAAATAATTAAAATTGCCATTATAGCAAAAGCAATGGCAAGCCTTATTATATTAGAATGATCACTTAATTGATCACGTTCAGTGTTAAGTATCTCTAATTCAGCTTCAGCTTTTTCAATTTCTTCAGTTTTTGAATCAATTAAATCTTCGGCTGCTTTTAACTCAGCTTCAGCTTCAGCCTCTGTCTTTTTACCCATGCCCTTCTTGGCACGAGCAAGCTGTCTTTTTAAATTAGGAATACTCTTCTTAAGTGAGTCCAATTCAGCTTCAAGAGTTTCAATTTCATCCTCTTTCTCTTGGATGTCCATAACCTGATTTGCTTTTACAAACTTAACCTTAACCTTATTGATAAGCTTAAGATTCTCAAGTTCTTCAGTTAAAGTTTCAAGGTCAATCTGAGCATTTGCTAACTCCGACTCTTTTACTTTAACTGAATCTTGAGCAGCCTTAAGTTCTGCTGCTGCTTCAACCTCGGTCTTTTTACCAACACCTTTTTTGGCACGGGTAAGCCTGCTCTTGAAACTTGGAATACTTTTTTTAAGTGCTTCCAATTCAGCTTCAAGTTTTTTTAATTGAGTTTCTTTTTCTTCGATATTCGTAGCAAGTTTCTTTTTATTTTCGCTTGCTTCTTTTATTTTTTTTGCTTTATTCTTGAACTTATTACCAATTTTCGAAGCCTCAAGCTCATCTTTAAGGTTTTCAAGTTCATTTTGTGCATCAGTAAGCTCTGAATTTTTTTCTGCATATTCTTTTTCAGCTGATTTTAACTCATCTTCTGCTTCTGAGATAGACTTTTTACCCAACCCTTTTTTAGCGCGAGTAAGCTGAGCTTTCTTTGATGAGACAGTCTTTTTAAGAGTTTTTATTTTCTCCTGTATATCTACAATCAGCTGTTCTGTTTCTTTTATTCTTTCTTTTAATTGCTTTTTCATAACATATAATCTCCTCTAGTAAATTTTTTTGTAATATATATATATGAAAATTTCCCCATAAAATCATGTCTCCCCACATAATCATCTGGAAAAATTATTATTTTAGAATTATCTAAAATCTTTAGATATAACTCTACATTTATATTATAACATACTTTACATAAAAAATCAATAACTAGAAACAAAAAAACAGGTTTTGTACCTGTTTTTATTTTATAAGTTTTGCTTGTATAACAAATCTTCCATCTTCTACTGAATAGTCACAAGTAGAAAGAGTAAGTATAGTATCATTTGAATCAACATCTACTTTTGTATCATACATACTTTTTTCTTTTAAACTATCTAAAAAAGTAGAATACTCTGTTACAGTATCAAAGTTTACATCTATATAGAAAAAGTCTGGTGTTGTTTTATATACAGTAAATATCTGCCATTTATAATTTCCATTAATTGTAGACATATAAATAATTTTATGATTTTTAAAAAACTCCTCTTTTTCATATTTTAGCAAATCAGAAAAATAAGTACTATCTTCTGGATTATGTCCATAGATTATAAAATGTGCCATATTTTCCATATTGTTTAAATTACATCTATAATCCATAAATAATTCACCATATTTTTTTTCTTCTTGTTCTCTATCTTTTGCAAAATAATCATCATTTGTAACACCTTTAAATACAGGATCATCTATTGAAGTATCTGGAATTTTCAGCCAAGCTACTGCATCTGTATATGTAGCGTTTAAAGCGATAATTTCATTTTGTAAATTCCTATTTGCTTCTATATCATATTCTTCTTTACTAATTTCTTCAGTTTGTTTATTATTTTTAGAATTTATATAAATACTTACACCCAGTCCAATAATTGCTAGAGATATAACTACTACTATACAAATTATTATAATTCTATTCTTATTTTTATTATTTGTTTCCATAAATAGTAATACCTCCTTTTTTAATATTTACCTGTTTTAGGATTTGGAACCCAATCTGCTGGTTTATCATTATTTTCTTCTTGTTTTTCTTCTTGGTTATCTTCTGTATTTTCATCCGCATTTTGTTCAGAAGAATTAGAATTTACATTTGAGCTACCTGTAGTATTATTTCCTGAAGTTACACTCCTATTTACTAATTTAAAAGAAGTAGAATTTACTCCATTTGTTCTATTTCCGTTATAGTCTGAAGCAGTTGCTGCTACAATAGATATATATTTACTTCCATTTGTTCCTTGTATATTACTAAGAGTAATTTTTCTCTCAACAACTTTAGAATTTTCACCACTACCACTAATTGATATATTAGCAGTAAATCCATTTAGCTTAATAGAATTTTTATACAAATTTACATTTGTAACACCTGAGGCGTCTGTATATCTTACTATATATGTTACTGTACCACCATTATTTACACTTGAAATACTTGGTCCAATAATGGAAATACTTGGTGCAACATTATCATTTACTTTTATATTAAATGAGTTACTATGTGCAGTAGAAGAAGATGCTGCTCCTAATCCATCATTTGCTATAGCTGCACCTGATTTTATTTCAACATAATTGCCACTAGAATTCCCTCTTATATTATTAAGTGTTACAGTATATCTTACTACATTATTTACATATCCATTTTTTACAACACTTATATTTGCACTAAAGCCATGCACTACCACATAAGAGGAATTAAAAGGAATATTTCCTCCATTAATTAAATTACTCCCTGAAAACTCAACAGGAAATGATATACTATCCCCTTGTGAACATTCTGATATATATCCAATCTTTACAA
Organism: uncultured Clostridium sp.; assembly: GCA_964617175.1. GTDB lineage: Bacteria > Bacillota > Clostridia > TANB77 > CAG-465 > CAG-465. The sequence continues at coordinate 3,618 of CAZTVT010000027.1, read as the reverse complement.
CAGGTTTGGCTGTTGCCATTACAAAACCCGTACATATGAAAGATATCAATATTAAAAATATAACAGTTGTAATTAAAAAGATTTTACTATGTTTTTTTATTGATGTCATATATTTACCTCCATCTTTACACATATTAATTGTATCACATTTTACATAAAAAGTCAACAAACTAAAAAATCATATAAAAAATAAAAATAGTTGGAGGTTTTCCAACTATTTAAATTAAAGTTCTTCTGCTCTAGGATGAGTTTTCATATACTCATCTTTTGTTCCCATATGAGCGATTTGTGTATATAGCATAGTTGATGCTACATCAGTATGTCCTAATAATTCTTGTACTGTTTTTACTTCTGCTCCATTCTCAAGCATATGTACTGCAAAAGAATGTCTTATTGTATGAGGAGTTATATCTTTATCAATTTTTGCTTGTTCTTTATATTGCTTTAAAATTTTCCAATAACCTTGTCTAGTCATTTTTTGACCATTTGTATTAATAAATAAAGTTTTCTCTTCTTCACTTCTGATAAGCAAAGGTCTTACTTTATCTATATATTCTTTTAAGCATTTTAAAGCTAAATTTCCTAAAGGAATATGTCTTTCTGAATTTTTTTTCTTAACTTTAATAAATCCATTTGTTAAATTAACGTCTTCTAGTCTAAGTGATATAAGCTCAGTAACTCTTATACCTGTAGCATAAAGTATCTCAAGCATAGTCTTGTCCCTTTGACCTTTAAGCTCACTTGTATCTGGTTGTTCTAATAATTTTTCGATTTCGCTATCAGTTAAAACCATAGGTTCTTTTCTGCTTACTTTTGGTAATTCAACATCATTTGCAATATTTTCTTCTGCAAGCTTTTTATTTACTAAATATCTATATAAACTCTTTACTGATGCTGCACTTCTTGAAATTGTAGAGTTAGATTTTCCCTCAGCTATTAAATGATTTACATATTCTTTCATATCATCCTTTTTAAGGTCGAATATTTTTTTACCTTGTGATTCAAAATAGTCATTGAACTGAATAAGGTCTCTTTTGTATGATGCAAGCGTATTTTGTGATGCTTGTCTTTGTTTTAAACTTTCTATAAATTCGTCAATTATAATCTTCATGATTAGCTCCTCCATTCACCAACTATATTTTACACTATTTTTTATAAATTTGCAAGGAATTTTGTAAAAATTATGTAATGTTTTTATAGTTTTTATTCTTTTACATATTTGAGGAGTTAATATTTTAAGATTTTTACATATTTATATATATGTGTATTACCCCTAACGATAGGAGTTGTTCCATAATAACAGAAAGTGATATAATTGAAAATCCAAGTATTAATTTATATATTTCTTTAATTATAACTCCTATTTTATTTCCACTACCTATTATCATAGTAATGTGAGAATGAAAATTAATTGAATTAATTGATAAATATATAAAAGCTGGAACGTATACAATATTTGGAATAATTACCAAAAGAAATAATGCCAAAATTCCATTTTCAAAACCAAATACCTGAAATAAAGTTGGAATATATAAACCTATTGCAAATCCCTTAAATGCATTTATTATACAAACAAGTCCAGGTGCTATAAGTGTAATTGAGGCAAAATATAAAATAATTACAAGTATAAAATTTGATATCATTCCATTTTTTATAACATTTATACCTTGAAAATTCTCATCTTTAGTATAACTTAGTGTTTCATTTAAAGTTTTTATAAGTTCATTTTTAGTTCCATCATTCATAAAGCAAAATACAAAAATACCAACTACAATGCCAATTATTATACATGATAAAAGTACTATAATACTTTTAAAATTATCTTTTACATATTCTTTTATATACTCTAACATAAAAAACTCACCATACAATATACTATGCTTGTATAATGAGTTTAGAACTTTTATTTTATTATACTTTCCCTTGCTTTAACAGCTAATTTATCGCATCTATTGTTATATTCATTATCTGCGTGTCCTTTTACTTTTATAAACTTTACATTATGAAATGAAATAAGTTTTAATAATTCTTCCCATAACTCTATATTTTTAGCTTTACTTTTGTCTGATTTTATCCAATTATTTTTTTTCCATGAATATACCCATTTATTATTTATACTGTTTACAACATATGCACTATCAGAATATACCTCCACATCACACTTTTCTTTTAATAATTCTAAAGCTCTAATTACACCTAGCATTTCCATTTTATTATTTGTAGTGTTTTCTTCTGCTCCTGATATTTCTTTTTCTTTTCCATTATATATTAAAATTGCTCCATATCCGCCAGGTCCTGGATTTCCACTACACGCACCATCAGTGTATATCGTAACTTTTTTTAAATTTTCCGCCATATATTTACCTCTCTACTTGAATTTTACTTTTTACTATGTTAAACTTTACATATGTACTATAACATAACTTGTAAAGTTTTTCAATATAAGGAGAGATTTTTTTGAAAATTTTAGGAATAATTGCAGAATATAACCCAATGCACACGGGACATATATATCATATAAATGAAGCTAAAAAAATAACGCATAGCGACTATGTTGTAGCTATAATGTCAGGAAGTTTTACTGAGCAAGGAAATATTGCTTTAATAGATAAATTTACTCGTGCAAAGTTTGCTATAGAAAATGGTATAGATATAGTAATTGAACTACCTAGTATCTTTGCAGTATCTGATGCTGGAAATTTTGCAAGTAAAGCTATTCAAATATTAAATGATTTAAATATAATAGACTCTATTTGCTTTGGTGCTGAAAATGATAACATATCACTCTTTAATAAAACAACTGACATACTAATAGAAAAAGATGAACAAATATGGATAGATATAAAGGAAGAGTTAAAAAAAGGAAACTCATTTGCCAAAGCGAGAAATAACGTGCTTACTAACTATTTAGGCAAAGAAGAAATTAAGTTAATCAACTCTCCAAACAATATATTAGCTTTAGAATATTTAAAGAATTTAAAACTT
>CAZTVT010000027.1:0-623 GCA_964617175.1 uncultured Clostridium sp. | reverse complement strand
CTAATTCAAGTATTATTCCTTATGCAATATTAAGAAATAATGATTTTAACGATGATAAGTTAAATGAAAATTACACTAGTAGTACAAGTATAAGAAATGTACTAGAAAAGAATATCGATATACAAATTTTAAAAAAATATTTAACACAAGATATATATAACTATATACAAACATCAAGCTTATTATTTAATAAAGACTTCTTTGAAATTTTAAAATATAAAATAATATCTATGAGTATAGACGATATAAAAAACATAAATGGAGTAAATGAAGGAATCGAAAATAAAATAAAAAAAGAAATAATAGATGTTTATTCTTATGAAGATTATATATTTAAACTAAAATCTAAAAGATATGAACTTAGCAAAATAAAACGAATACTTATTAATATTCTACTAGGCATCACAAAAACTGATTTTGATAAACTAAAGTCAGAAGATGCAAATTATGCTCATATACTTGCTTTTAATCATAACAAAAAAGAACTGCTATCAAATTTATCCAATAACTCTAAAATACCAATTCTTACATCATTAAATAAAAAAAATATTTCTATACTTAATTCTAAACAAAAAAAATTACTTGATTTTGATATATATTCATCAAATATTTATAGTGGTTTA
>CAZTVT010000026.1:7235-15797 GCA_964617175.1 uncultured Clostridium sp. | reverse complement strand
TTATCAGTTCTAAACATACCTTTTCTAAGCTAGTATTTTTCTTGTTTATTAAATTTCTATTTGTTATATACTCTCCTGTATTTATATCTATATTATATACCAATACATTGCTTACATTTTTTATATTATCGGTTCTTTTTTCTACTTTTTGTATAACAATAGATAATACATTGTCATAAATATACTTATTATAATTTAACTCATACATTTCTTCATTTAATTTGACGTTTTCATAATACGCCTTTATTTCATCATTTATAAGTTTTATATTATCATTATCCATGTTAATAACTGGCATTATTGAACTTATATTAAATTTTACTCCATCAAAATTAAGCTCATATTCAAATTTTTCATCGTAAACTGTATCTTTTGAATCATCTATTTTATTTATAGCATCTATGTTGACATTATCAAATGAGCTGTTAACAGAATAAACATCTACTTCATCAGTTTCTTTTTTGGTATCATTTTTAGCAAATATTAAGTAACTTACAAGTATTATTAATACACCTAATAATATTATAACTATTGCAAGAATTGCGGCTATAAAGTCTTTTTTTGTATCTTTCATAATTATCACCTATAATTATGATTTACAAAAAAATGATAATTATAACAAAAGGATATTTTTATACAAAATATCCCTAATTTATTAAATATAAATTTATTAATTACCTGATTTCATAATAAATTCATTAAATATAATATTACTAATTTTTCTTGATTGATTATATACATACTCATCATTTAAATAGTTTTCGTCTTTAAAATCTTTTATAAGCATAGTCAACAACTCTGCACTAAAAGTGCAGGGATTAAAGCCAATTGCTATCAAAGTCAAATTGCAAATTTAAATAAATTATCAAGAAACTTTTTTAATTATGCATTGATTGACCATATTACAAAAAATCCTTGTTTTAATAGATATAACAATTCCAAGCAATGCAGATGAATACGAAAATTATGACGACGAAGATGAAGAAACATCTGTATTTGAATAAAGTGAATTAAAAGCAATATAATCTAATTTGAATTATGATAATACTTTACATGTTGCAATACTTTTAGCTTATTTTACAGGTTTAAGAATGGGAGAAATATTAGGATTGAAGAATAAATATTTAGATTTAGATAATAAAATTTTAGAAGAGCTTGGAAAAGATATAAAAAAATATCAATTATAAAAATTTTCACACTTTAAGACATACATTTGATTCATTATTATTTAAAAAAGGAGCAACAGTTTTAGAAGTAAAAGAATTACTATGACATTCTGATTCTAGAACAACTGAGAAAATATACATATATGTATTCCCAAAGTCTAAAGAAGACTCTGTAAATAAGTTAAATTTTTTATTGAATTAAAAACTGAGTCGGGAAAAAGTCGGGAAATCGAAAAAAATAGAACCAAGCTGGTTTTTTAAAACCCGCTTGGCTCTAAGTATCTGGTGCCCCAGAAGCGATTCGAACGCCCGACCCACGGCTTAGAAGGCCGTTGCTCTATCCAACTGAGCTACTGGAGCATATATATTATACTTCTAAGTACTTTAAAAGTATAACATAATATAAATAAAAAAGCAATAGTTAAATTAATTTTTCTATTATTTTTTACTAAATTTTTCTTCTAAATATTCATCATAAGTCATTCTCTTATCTATTACACCATTATCAGTAAGTTCAATTATTCTATTTGCAACCGTTTGTATAAACTGATGATCATGAGATGTGAATATAAGTTCTGCATTACTACGAATAAGCCCGTTATTAAGTGCAGTGATACTTTCAAGATCTAAATGATTTGTTGGTTCATCTAAAAATATTAAATTAGGATTCTCTAACATACATCTAGAAAGCATACATCTTGCTCTTTCTCCACCAGATAGAACATTTACTTTCTTTAATGATTCTTCACCTGAAAAAAGCATTCTTCCAAGGAAACTACGTATAATAGTTTCATCATTTATGTTATATGCTTCAGCAATCCATTCAACTATAGATTTATCAGAATTAAAATAATCGTCATTTGCTTGCGGTAAATATGAAGCTTTTATAGTTTTACCGAATGTTACTTTTCCTTTATCTTGTTTTATTTCTCCGGCAATTATTCTAAAAAGACAAGTTTTTGCTAAAGAATTATCACCAAGTAATGCTATTTTATCTCCTTTTAATACTTTAAATGAGACATTTTTTAGCATTTGTACTCCATCAATTTCTTTTGATATATTATCTACTTCTAATATTTCTTTTCCTGATGGTCTTTCTGGTTTAAATTCTATAAAAGGATACCTTCTAGTTGAAGGTTTAATTTCATCAAGTTGAATTTTTTCAAGTGTTTTCTTTCTTGAGGTAGCCTGTTTAGATTTTGAAGCATTAGCGCTAAATCTTCTAATGAAATCTTCAAGTTCTTTTATTTTTTCTTCTTTTTTCTTGTTAGCATCTTTCATTTGTTTTAAAGCTAATTGACTTGACTCATACCAAAAGTCATAGTTTCCCACATATAATTTAATTTTACCATAGTCAACATCTAAAATATGTGTACATACCTTATTTAAAAAATATCTATCATGGGATACTACAATAACAGTATTCTCAAAATTTATTAAAAATTCTTCAAGCCATGCAATAGCTGATATATCTAAATGGTTTGTTGGCTCATCTAAAAGTAAAATATCAGGATTACCAAACAAAGCTTGGGCTAAAAGTACCTTTACCTTTTCATTTCCATTTAATTCTCTCATGTATTTATCGTGTAAAGATACATCTATTCCAAGTCCATTTAAAAGTTCAGCAGCATCAGATTCTGCCATCCAGCCATTAAGGTCAGCAAATTCTGCCTCTAGTTCACCAGCTTTTATTCCATCTTCATCACTAAAATCTTCTTTAGCATACAAAGCTTCCTTTTCTTTCATTATAGAATAGAGTTTTGTATTTCCTCTTATTACAGTATCTAACACTTTTACATCATCAAAAGCATAGTGATCCTGCTTTAATACACTTATTCTTTCTTTAGCCGCTTTAGCTACTTCTCCCTCACTTGGTTCTAACTCACCAGATAATACTTTTAAAAAAGTTGATTTTCCTGCTCCGTTTGCACCTATTATTCCATAACAATTTCCATTAGTAAATTTTACATTTACATCTTCAAATAAAGTTCTTTTTCCAAATCTTATTGTTACTCCTCTTGTTTCTAACATAACATTTCTCCCTTAATTTCTTGTATATTTTACTATATTAAGTTAATAATTTCAAGTGTTTTTTGTATAAAAGTACATATAAAATATTGTGTAATATTTAGATGTATTGCCTTTTTAATTAAAATATTGTACAATACTATTGGTGATAAATATGTCAAAAAAATTAGAAAAAGAAGAAATAAAAGAAAATTTGAAAAAGAAAAAAGAAGAAACAAAAAAGAAGACAGAAAAAACTATTAATGAATACAAAGAATTTGCATTAAAAGGAAATGTTCTTGATATGGCTATTGGTGTTGTTATAGGTACAGCATTTACATCAATAGTAAATACCATTGTATCATCGATAATAACTCCACTTCTTGGTATACTTACAAACCATGTTGACCTATCCTCTTTATTCATTACTCTACACGGTCCAAAAATGAATACTTTAGCTGAAGCTAAAGCAGCAGGTGCATTAGTACTTAGTTATGGTGAATTACTAAATGCAATTCTTTATTTCTTTATTGTATCTTTTACATTATTTATTGTTGTAAAATTTATAAAACGTGGTAAGAAAAAAGAAGAAAAAGTAAAAGAAGAGACAACTAAAGCTTGTCCATATTGTTTAAGTATGATTCCAATCAAAGCTACAAGATGTGCACATTGTACAAGTATATTAGATGAAAAAGAAAAATCAAAAAATATAAGCAAATCTAAAAACAAATAAAAATTAGAACAAACAATATTAGCCATACTCCCTCTAATAATCTCATAAAATGATTATCATTGCTTAATAATGAAACTTGTAATCTTTCATGTTACATAAATAAGAATATGAATAATATATTTTACAAATTTCAACAATTTTATGTTAAAGCGCAAAATTACTATTCAGATTTTAAATAAAAGTTGATTTTTTATGAAAATTTGCTATAATATAAATGAGTGTAAATCTATTCATACACTCTCGTAAACTCGGGAGTGATAATAAACTCCCTGTAACTATAAGTAGGATATATATGAATTTAACCGAAAAAAAGAACAGTTAGAAAGAGAATTAGCCGCGGTCAAAGATCAGATTGAAAATTGTAACCATGAATATGGTGAAATTCAATACTATCCTGAAATTGTAAAACAAGCTTACGGCTCTAAAGTTGTAACTAAAGGATCAGACATTTGGTTTGAACCAGAGGGATATAGAGATATAAAAAAAGACAGATGGAGCCAAACTTGTACAAAATGTGGCCATAAGAGATACACAACAAAAAAACACCCTACAGGTTACAAGGCTGTTTTTTTAAGCTGTATAAATGTTGGAGTGAATTTTTCACTCCAACATTTTCTTTAATACAAATAAAAAACCAGACTTTAATATCTGGTTTTTATTTAAACAAACTTTTTCAATTATTTTTTGTTTACTAAATCTTTTAAAGCTTTTCCTGCTTTGAAAACTGGTGCTTTAGAAGCTGGTATTTTAATTTCTTCTTTAGTTTGTGGATTTCTTCCTTTTCTAGCAGCTCTTTGTCTTACTTCGAAAGTACCGAATCCTACTAATTGAACTTTTTCACCTTTTTTTAGCGCACCTTCAACACTTACTACAAAAGCGTCTAATGCAGCTTCAGCAGCTTTTTTTGTTAATTTGCTTTCTTCAGCAATTTTAGCGATTAATTCAGCTTTATTCATTATAAATCCCTCCTACTTACAAGTACAATATACTACAAACACAAGACATTGTCAACACTTTTTTTATATTTTTTCTACTTTTTTTTACTTTTACTAAGAATTTTACATATTTTGTTTCCATAAGGAAGTTGCATAATTTCATCATTGCTAAGAATCTTAAACCTAACCAAAACAAAGGCATATACTGCTATTGCTAATATTATAGTAACAATAGTGTTTACAGCATTAGGTAGTTTTATGTAACTCAATCCTTTATTACACAAAAAAGTACATAATGCCATTACAACTGTAGCAAATGCTGGCTTTATGAATAGCTCTTTAATATTAGGGTTTCTCTTTAATGTTTTAAATAAAATTATAAAAGATAATGTACATGTAATAGCTTGATATACTATTGTAGTAACAGTTGGAACTACTATTCCAAATTTGGGTATAAATATAACATTTAATATATACTTAACGGCTGCACCACTAAGTAAACAAATACCAGGTACATATAATTTACCTAAACCTTGAAGAGAACCATAAATCGTTTGTGCGACAACTGAAAATATTAATACCCAACATTGTATCTGTAAAAGCCATGCCCCCTCTAGTGCATTTGGAAATATAAGTTCAAAAATATTATTTGCAAGTAAAAACATTCCAGCAGCACATGGAAGAGCTATTAACACTGAAGTTTTTAACGAAAAATTAATTTTATTTACTGCAGCATCTTTATTCTTTTTTGCAATCATACTAGATATAAAAGGTACTAAGGCAACTGAAAAAGCAACGTTTATTGATAATGGAACCGACATTAAAATGTCCACTTTTCCAAGAAGTATACCAAACTGTCTGTTTGCTTCTTCTAAAGTAAGTCCAAAACTTTGCAAACCATTCATTACTGTTACTGTATCAATAACATTAGACAGTGCTACTACAACACTTCCAAATGATATTGGAATAACATAAGATATTAACTTCTTTACAATAGTTTTTCTTGGCGTTACAGCAAATTTATCAGATTTTTCAATTTCTTTCCATATATCTTTTTTGTTTTTGTTATAATATGTAAGCATATAAAAGAAAGCTGTAGATGCCGCAACAGTAGTAGCAAGTGTAGAACCTGCTGCCATTATTTCAGGAGTAGATCCAAGTAACATAACAACAAAAATTATTGAAAAAGCACTATTTACTATTTGTTCAATAACTTGTGCCTTACTATACTCCATCATATTTCCCATTCCAACAAAATAACCTCTTAGTACAGCTGACATAGCTACAAATATAATTGCAGGAGCAAGTGCCATAAGTGTATATTTAACTCCTGGATTAGATAAAATAGTGTTTGAAATAAATCCTGAACCCAAGAATAACATAACTGCAAACATAATTCCTATGAAAGTAAACACATACATTGCAGTTCTAAATATTCTATGTGCTCCTCTTTTATCTCCAATAGCTATTTTTTCAGAAACAAGCTTTGATATTGTATTAGGTATTCCCATTGTTGCTATAGCCAAAATTAAAGTATATACCGTAAAACCTGAGCCATAATAACTATTTCCTGTATCTGAAAATTCCTTAAAATTAGTAAGTATTACTCTATATATAAATCCAAATACTTTTATAAGTATTTGAGAAACCATAATTACTAAAACCCCATTCATAAAGCTTTGTTTTTTTACTGCCAAATAAAATCACTTCCTCTTTAAACTATATTAAATAACATGACAATTATACCATATTGACCTTTTAATAACAATAATTTATTTAATGAAATTTTTATTTTTAATTAAATGTTTTGTCAAAAAAAACTGATAAATAGAATTTCTATTAATCAGTTTTTTTATTTTCTTTATTTGCTTTCTTAAATATTTTTTTTCCTTTTGGTTGTAATTTAAACTTTTCTTGTGTTTCATCAATTTTTCCTAAAGCTTCATGTCTTATTACAGTAAAATTATTAAGTAATCTTCCTGTAAATACAATTACTGCTCCTAAATATAAATCAAGATTTAGTTTTGTACCTATATAAACTAAAAATATTGCTATTAATGAGTTACCAAAAAATCCTGTTAAAAACACATTCATTTTAAATTTTTTTTCTATATTTGCAGAAAAAGCTCCAAATACTGAATCAAGACATGCAAGTATTGCAACAGCTATATACTGTGAATAAGAATATGGTACAACCACATTAAGGCCTGTTAAAATGCCAGCTATTACAAATAACACAAGTATTAATATTCCTATCATATCATTACTCCTTTATTTACTATCTGTAGTTGCATTTTTAAAAGTAAAAGTTCCTTCATATTTAGGTATTTTTACTTCTTTTTCTCTTGATACAGAAACACCAACACCTAATTCTTTTAACATATCAACTACACCATTTTTTATATTCATAGCACTTTCTAAATATTGTGCATTTCCTATAGCCTTTATTTCAAAAGGTGCTGCTACTTTTTGATAATTAACTTGAATTACAGGACCTACACATCTAATAGCAGATGTAGCTATAATTCTTTGATCATTTACACTTATTGCTTCAGCACCAGCAGCTTTTAATTCATTTACTACAGTTAAAACATCACTGTCATGTACTAATGTATCAGTTCTTGTAGAAGTATTAGTAGGTGTCTCACCATCACTTAAAGTAATAATAATTCCTTCACCTTTTACATCAGTAGTTCCAGACATTAAGCTTAAATAGTCAATTTGATTTTTCATAGATGCAATCAAATTATTATTTGTAGATGAACTATTTTGATATTCTTCAACTACTTTTTGATTTTCATTATACTTTTCTTTTAATTCAGTATAGTTTCTTTGAAGATTAACAAGTTCATCAGAAAGCTGAGCTTCCCTTTTTCCTTGTAAAACTTCTTCTGTATTACTTATAGTTTTCATTTGAGCAACTAGCATAACACTTAAGAAAAAAAGTGCAATACCAATAGACACATATGTAACAACAGAATTTTTTTTACAGAATATTTTAATTTTTTCCATTATAACGTTTTCTTTTTTATTAGTAGAGACTTTCTTTTTTGCCAACTAATATCACTTCCTTTTTTAAAAACTTGAATATGTAGGCCTTGTCTTTGTCATATCTATAACACCTACACTATCTTCTGGGATACTTTGCAAAATTGTCTTTAAAAATGCCATTTTATATTCTAAATCAGTATCGTTTGGAAATATTATGTTCAGTTTATCATTTATTGTTATAGTTGTCAAGGAATTTTCGAAACTAACTTTAGTAATATCTCCATTTATTTTATTTTTATTAAATTCATTTTCTATTTTTTTATATATTTGAATTTTAGTTAAATCTATGTCATTTATTTTTTTCCCTAGCATAACTTCATTATCAAAAGTAATACCAACAATTAAAATTTCATTTTTAGTTTTAGAATTTATGTCTACATTTTCTAATATATATCCATCTTCACTTAAACTATAGAACTTATCATTTTCTTTGTCATAGGCATAGTATTGGGCCGTTCTTTCTTTAACACTTATGTTTATTTCATTTGGAAACTTAATTTTTAATTTTATATCTTCAACATATGGCAATGTTGTAACATTATTTTTATCACAAGTAAAAAATTCAATAAAAACATTTTTACCAATATCAAGCCCAGTTTTAGCTACAATTTCATCTTTAGAATATTTAGCTGTATCATTTAAATTTATATTTTTTAAATTAAACTCTGGC
>CAZTVT010000026.1:0-7225 GCA_964617175.1 uncultured Clostridium sp. | reverse complement strand
ATAAATAAAAATACTTCTAAAATCTTAAATTTTCTTCTTTTTTTCTTTCTTTCATTTACCATGACAGTTGATGAAAACTTTATATTACTAGAATTATTTTTTAAATTATTATTTTTAGAATTTTTACTACTTGTCCCTTTTTTATTATTTATATTTTTAGTAGGGATTCTTCCTTTTCTTTTCATATGTCACCTACTTTTTTAATATATCTGCTATACATTTGTATATTTTATTATCTACACCATTCATCATCAGTTTAGAAGCATTGTCAGACATTATATTTATTATTTTATCATCTAGCATATAGTTAATCTTATCAAATAATAATTTATCTGTTAAATTCTTTTGTTCAATTATAATACCAGCATGTGCATCAGATAAAACTTTAGCGTTATATAATTGATGATTTTCTGCAGCTGATGGTAAAGGGATTAATATTGCTGGTTTTGAAGCGATTGTAAGTTCTGTAATAGTCATAGCGCCAGATCTTGTAATACATATATCAGATATTTTATACATTTTTGGCATATCAAATACAAATTTTTCTATTTTTATATATTTAGATAAATCTATATTTTTTATTTTTTCAAAACTTTCTTTTTTAGATATTATTTCATCATAATTCTTATTCCCTGTAACAAGTATTACAAAAAAATCATCACTTAGATTATTTATAACCATATCAAAAACTATTTGATTAAATTTCATAGCACCTTGACTACCACCAGTAACAAATACAATTTTTTTGTTAATATTTTTAAAACCAAGTTCTTCTTTACATTTTTCTTTATCTAAGTTACTAATTGTTTCTCTGCTAAATTTTGCTGGAGTTCCAGTATATACTACATTATCCTTTCTTTTAAGTCTAGACTTAGCATCAGAAAATCCTACCATAACTTTTGTAGCTTTTTTAGCAAGCAATTTTACAGATATTCCAGGAAAAGCATTGCTTTCATGTAATATATATGGAATTTTATATTTTTTTGCAGCAAGCATTACAGGACCGCATATATATCCACCTGTACCAATAACAAGATCAGGTTTAAATTCTTTTATTATAAGTTTAGCATCAGATATACCTTTTAAAGTCTTTGTTACTGCACTTATATTTTTAAAAGTAAAACTCCTTATTAGCTTGCCAGTTCTTATATGCTTTATATCAAAACCAGATTTTTTTACTAGTTCATTTTCAAGACCATTTTTTGTACCAATAAATAAAATTTTAGAATCTGGCTTATGTTTTAATATAATATTTGCAATCGCTATTGCAGGATTTATATGTCCTCCAGTACCTGCACATGCAAAAATAACTCTCATAAATACTTTCCTTTCATACTCATATTATATCACCCTTTTTTAGAATATCTCGATATGTTAAGTAATATTCCCATTGCACATAGATTTATAAACAAAGCTGTTCCTCCATAACTAAAAAATGGAAGTGGCATACCTGTTACAGGCACCGTACACGTTACAACTGCTATGTTTACTAGAATTTGCAGAGCAAAAGCACTAGTTATTCCTGTGGCAAGTAAAGAACCATACATATCTCTGGCACTTATTGCTATCTTATACCCTCTATATATGAAGAACGAGAATAAAGCAAGAACGGTAACAGTTCCAACTAAACCTAATTCCTCACCTAAAACTGAAAATATAAAATCATTTTGCGCTTCTGGAAGCCATAGATATTTTTGTCTACTTTGACCTAGACCTCTTCCAAATATACCTCCAGAGCCTATAGCATACAAACTTTGTGCAGCTTGCCAATTACCACCTTTTATATCTTCTTCTGGATTTAGAAATGATACTATTCTATCAAGTCTAAAAGAACCTCCAGATTCTGTAGAATCACCACTTGGCATAAGTATGAACACTGCAAGAAGAGCCGCTATAAAGATTCCACCCATTATAACATATCTTACTTTTATTTTTATTCCACTTGCAAAGATTATTGAAAATGCTGCAACAACCATAACTATAGTACCACTAAGATGCTTTTGCATAAACATTACTACTACTACTAATACAAGCATTAATATTGGTACAACATATCCTTTTAAAGATGTAAGTTTTTTATAATTTAATGAAAGATATGTTGACATTCCTATAACAAGACCAATCTTCATTATTTCAGATGGCTGAAATACAAGTGCACCAAAGCCAAGCCATCTTTTTGCCCCATTTCTAGTTTGCCCTAAAGGTGTTAAAACAAGTATAAGAAGAACTAGACATAGTATATAGAAGATATATCCCCACTTTTTGTAATTTCTATAATCAATTTTGGATATAATAATCATACAAATAAAACCAATTATACCAAAAACTAATTGTCTAACCAAAAAATAATTACTGTTGTTATAATTACTAAGAGCATAATACGAGCTTGCTGAAGCAACCATAACTATACCAGCACATAATAGTATAATTATAGTAATAAGCATACCAAAATCAAGTTTATTACTATTTTCTTTTTCATTATAACTTTCTTTTATTTTTTTCATTTTACACCTACTTAAATCATATATGCAATAAAACAAAGTATCGCTGTTATAATCCAAAATAATATAACCACTTTAGTTTCTTTCATTCCTGAAAGCTCTAAATGATGATGGAATGGAGCCATTTTAAATATTCTTTTACCTTTTGTTAATTTAAAATATGTAACTTGCAAAATAACTGATAAAGTATCAATTATACAAACAAATGCAACTATACCAAGATAAATTTCCATCTTCATAATTATTGCAATTGCTGCTACAGCTCCACCAAGAGCAAGAGAACCAGTATCCCCCATAAATACTTTGGCCGGATGAAAATTAAATAACAAAAAAGCAAGACAAGTGCCAACACTTGAAGCACCTAAAATTATCATTTCTGTATTTCCTTGTTTTACAGCAATAACTGTAAAGAAAGTCATTATTATGGCAACAACTCCTGATGCCAAGCCATCAAGACCATCTGTTAGATTAACTGCATTACTAGTTCCAATAAGTATGAAAGCTATAAAAGCTATAAAAGCTCCAACAGACAAGGTAATTGGACTGCTTATAAAAGGTATAACTAAATCTGTTCCTAAATTAAATACTTTTAAATATAAAAATATAAAAACAGCTGTAACAATTATAAGTCCTATTATTTTTTTTAATGGAGAAAGCCCTTTTGTATCTTTTTTTATAAGCTTTTTATAATCATCTATGAATCCTACCAAACCAAAACCTAGTATTGCTACAATTGCAAGTATAAGTACCGGATATTTTATAGCATTTATAACAAGTAAAACTACTAGAACAATAAGCATAATTACGCCACCCATCGTAGGTGTACCTTGTTTTTTTAAATGTTCTTTTGGACCGTCATCTCTTACTATTTGACCTACTTTAAATTTCTTTAATATTGGCATTACAAAGATACCTACAATAAATGTAGCAACAAATGCTATAATTAAATTTAATGTTTGTGTATTCATACGTTTTCTTTCTCCTTTATATTATTTATTCTATATTTTTATCAGGCATTTCTTCTGCAAGATTTTTTACAACTTCTCTTTCATCAAAATGTATTTTTTTATTATTCTTTAAAATTTGATATGTTTCATGTCCCTTACCAGCAAGAATAATTATATCATTTTTCCAAGCTATTCTCATTGCAAATTTTATTGCTTCTTTCCTATTTTCAATACATTTATATAATCCTCTTGTCTTTTTCATTCCATCTTCAATATTTTGCATTATACTCTTAGGATTTTCATTTCTAGGATTATCAGTTGTTATAACAGTAAAGTCTGCAAGTCTACCTGCAATTTCACCCATCATAGCACGTTTAGGAATATCTCTATTTCCTCCACATCCAAATACGCATATAATCCTTCCTTTTGCATGTTTTTTTACAGCAGTAAGTATTGCTTCTAAACTAGATGGACTATGAGCATAATCTATCATGACGGTAAAAGTTTTGTTAATAGGTACTATTTCACTTCTTCCTGGTACTTTTACGTTAGCAAGTGCAAGCAAGATTGCATCCATTTGACAATTAAACAAACTACATACTGCAATTGCAGCTAAACTATTATACACAGTATATTTTCCTGGTATATTTACATGTATAGTTTCTAACATTTTATTTATATACATTTTAAATTCTACATAATCTGCATTTATTCTTAAATCTGTAGCTGTTAAATTTACAGCATTATCAAGACCAAATGTAGCATGTTTACATTTTAGCATTTTAATAAGTTTTGGAGCATAAATATCATCGCCATTTACTAAAGCAAGATCTGATATATCGAATAATTTCTTTTTTGCCTCTAAATAATTATCCATTGTTTCATGGAAATCAAGATGATCTTCAGATAAATTAGTAAATACACTTACATTAAAATGTATTCCATATACTCTATCTAAAGCAAGAGCATGTGAACTTACTTCCATTACTACATACTCCATACCAGCATCTACCATATCTCTTAGTAGTTTTTGTAATTCTAAAGATTCTGGTGAAGTCCTTGTAGATTCAATCTGAGTATTTCCATAAGTATTGTATACAGTTCCAATCATTCCTGTTTTTTTCCCTGATGCATTCATTATATCTCTTATCATATATGCTGTAGTAGTCTTGCCTTTAGTACCTGTTATACCAATCAATTTTAACTTACTTGATGGATTATCATAATATGTGCTTGAGACTACAGCTAAAGCAATTCTTGAGTTATCAACTTTTATAACAGTTACATCTTTTTCTTCATATGGGTTTGTATCAACATCATTTTCTACTATTATACATATAGATCCTTTATTAATTGCCTCAGTAATATAATCATTACCATCTTGAGCATACCCTTTAATTGCTACAAACACATCGTTTTTTTCAATCTTTTTAGAATCATATTCTATTTTTCCAATTTCAACATTAGTTGTTCCCTTTACTTCATTAGTAGTAAGATTTTCAATTAAATATTGTAAAAGCATTTTTTGCCTCCTTCTATTTTAATACACTATATTATATCATATTATGCTAATAATTAAAACTTATATTTAAAATTAATTAATGTTTATGGCAAATCTGTTGTATCAACACATTTTATTGTTACAATAGATCCCTTTTCAACAACACTTCCTGGTGCTGGATCTTGCGTTAAAACATATCCGTTTCCAACTATTCTTACATTTAGTCCCGCTGCCCTAAATTTTGCTGTTGCCACTTCAACTGTTTTATTTCTAACATCTGGTACATCAACAGTTTGCTTATCTCCATCGGTAGTATATACCCTTACAGTGGAACCTTCCATAAGTGATGCTCCAGCTTTTGGAATTTGCTCTTTTATAACATCAGAATCATTTAGTGTAGTATCTGAAGCTATACTAAATCCTTTTTCCGCTAAAATATTTTTAGCTTCACCTATAGTTTTTGAAGTAAGATCAGGTATTAATATTTCTTGTATATCATTTTCTTCTAAAGTATAATCAGGTGCAATATCTAAATATCTTAAACACTCATCCAAAATTGAGCCTACAACTGGAGCACAAATTGCAGCACCTCCATGTCCTGCTTCACTTTTTGGATCATATATATTCATTACTACTACCAGTTCCGGATTTACAATTGGAGCAATAGATGCATATCCTGCCATATACACTTTTTCATCTCCTCTTCCTTCTTCACCTGTAGCTGTTTTACCACCAACTCTGTATCCTTTTACTGCTCCTGATTTTGCTGTACCAGTTTTTGCTGTATCTTCAAGAGCACTAAGTAAAAGTTCAGAAGTTTCCTTAGACATTATTTGCTTAATTACTTTTGATTCTGTTTTTTCATCGTAATTTCCGCTACCACTTTTTATCTCTTTAACTACATATGGCTGTACTAAATAACCACCATTTGCAATAGCACAGTAGTTTACCGCAGTTTGTAAAGTTGTTATCTGAATTGTCTGACCAAAAGATGTTGT
The DNA here is from genome assembly GCA_964617175.1 of uncultured Clostridium sp. GTDB lineage: Bacteria > Bacillota > Clostridia > TANB77 > CAG-465 > CAG-465. The sequence continues at coordinate 1,278 of CAZTVT010000026.1, read as the reverse complement.
AGCAAGATCAACTGCAGTCATGGCAGATGGATCATGCATTATACCACTTGCTTCTCCTGGTAGATCTATACCAGTTTTAGATGCTAAATTAAATGCGTCTATATACTTACAAAAATGTTCTATACCTATTCTTTGACCAAGTTGCATAAATACTGGATTACATGAATTCATTATTCCCTGTCTTAAAGATTGAGAGCCATGTGATCTTGGATATCTCCAGCATTTTATAGTCCATGTTCCAACTTTCATACTACCTGAACAACTAAAATCTCCTGCCTTATCCATCACAGCTACATTCTCTTCTAAAGCAGCGGTTGCTGTAACAATTTTAAAAGTAGAACCAGGTTCTTGCGTATCTGATATAACTTTATTACGCCACATAGTAGCTAATTCTTCACTTTTTTCTTTTTTACTTAAAGAATCCCATTTATTCTTTATTTCATCAGTACTCGGAGTAAATGGTTCATTTGGATCATAACTTGGATAGTTAGCCATAGCAAGCACTTCTCCTGTTGAAGGTCTCATTACCACAGCCATTCCATACTGAGCTATATTTTCTTTTATAGCCTTAGATAAATATTTTTCCACTATTGATTGTATAGTAGCATCAATAGTAAGAACAATATCTTTTCCGTCTGTTGGTGCTATATACTGTTCATTAGTAAAAGGAGTTTCTCTTCCTTTTCCATCTGTACTACCGACAATTTTACCAGGAATACCAGCCAAATCACTGTTATAATATGCCTCTATTCCTTCTAATCCAACATTATCTGTACCTACAAACCCTAAAACATTTGCAAGCAAAGTTGAATACGGATAAACTCTTTTTGTATCTTCATCTACTCTAATACCAGATATATCTTCATCACTTATATATTCAAGTAATTTTGAAGCTTTATCTTCATCGACTTTTGTTGCAATAGTTTCACTTGATGAATTTTTACTTAATTTTGATAGCACATCATCTTTGTTTATTTCTAATATTTCTGCTATTTTAGTAGCTATTTCTTCTTTTTTTTCTTTATCAACACTATTTGGCACAGCTGTTACAATATTTACAGATACACTCTGTGCTAAAACCTTCTGTCCTGTAGCATCATATATAGTTCCTCGTTTGGCTGCAACTGATCTTTGTCTAGTTTGCTGTTCATAAGCTTTTTCTTCGTAATGCTTAGATTTTATCACTTGAATATATACAAGTCTACAAAGCAAAACAGCCGCAACTATACTGCAACAAACAAGTATTTTTACTATTCTTTTTTGATTCTTAAGAGCCAT
>CAZTVT010000025.1:0-15987 GCA_964617175.1 uncultured Clostridium sp. | reverse complement strand
AATAAAAGGATTTTATCTGTTAAGGTTTCTTTAAGGTTAATTTTTTATAATTTAGATTATATATTACAAAGAGGTGATTAAAATAAAGCCATTAATAATAGTTCCAGCATATAATGAAGCTTTAAATATTGAAAAAACAATAAAAAATATAAAAGAAAATACTAAATTTGATTATGTTATAATAAATGATTGTTCTACTGATAATACAAAAGAAGTCTGTGAACGTAATAACTTTAATATAATTTCATTGCCAATTAATTATGGATTGACTAGTGCTATACAACTGGGAATGAAGTACGCAAAAGAGAATAATTACAACATTGCTATTCAATTTGATGGCGATGGGCAACATGATGCAAAATTTTTAAATGATATTGTCAGTTGCATTGAAAAAGATAATGTTGATATTGCAATTGGATCAAGATATGTGGATGTTAAAAGACCATTTTCAATTAGAATGATTGGTAGTAGATTACTAAGTTTCTTTATTAAAATTATTACATTAAAAAATGTAAATGATCCTACTTCAGGTATGAGAGCATATAATGAAAGGGCAATAGATATGTTTAATTCTAATGCTAGTTTGACACCTGAACCTGATACATTAGTATATATGTTAAAAAAAGGATTAAGTATTAAAGAAATACAAGTAGAGATGAAAGAAAGAGAATTTGGTGAGAGTTATTTAAGTAGTTTTAAATCTATAAAATATATGTTGAATATGATTTTATCTATTTTATTTATTAGGTCAACTACAAGAAAAGATAAAAAAATTAAGGAGGAAAAATAATGTCAATAACACTTAGAGTTATTTTGTTATGTGGTTCGTTTATTTCATTTATATTTTGTATAAAAAAAATAAAGCAAGCAAAATTGAAAGTAGATTATTCAATTTTATGGATGTTCGTTAATTTTGTTTTGATACTTATGGCTATATTTTCTGATTTCGTTGGATGTATATCAAGTAAACTAGGATTTTTATCACCTGTTAACTTTGTGTTTTTTATTTTAATTGTATTTTTATTTGCACAGGCATTTCTTGACAATTTAAGAATTTCTGAGCTAAATGAAAAAATTAAAAATCTTAGTCATTATATTGCATTAAAGGAAAAAGAAAAAGAAAAACATGAATAAAGTTTTTATTTTAAAGAGAGGAAGTTTTTATGAAAAAAATAGCAATATTTTCTGGATATTATTTACCGCATTTAGGTGGTGTAGAAAGATATACATACAATTTAGCTAGGAAATTATGTGAGCTCGAAAATAAAATTATAATTGTTACTTTAAGGTATGATAAAACTTTAAGTGAAATTGAGGAAAATGAATATGCCAAAATATATAGGCTACCAATTTATAAAATATTTAAAAATAGATATCCTATCGTAAAAAATAATCGAAGATGTAAGGAGTTATTAAATTTAATTAAGAATGAAGATATTGATAGTATAATATTGCAAACGAGGTTTTGGACAAGTTCATATATTGGTGCAAAATTTGCAAAAAGAAATTCAATACCAGCTTGTGTTATCGAGCATGGTAGTACTCATTTTACTGTAAATAATAAATTATTAGATTTTTTTGGAAAAATATATGAGCATATTTTAACAAATCTATTAAAGAAAAATGTAAAAGACTTTTATGGCGTATCAAAAAAGTGCACAGAATGGTTAGAGCATTTTAAAATAAAGGCGAATGGTGTGTTTTATAATGCAATTGATAAAGATGAATTAAACAAACAAGATAATTTTGATATTTTAAAAAATAATAAGGATATTAAAATATGTTTTGTTGCAAGATTAATAAAAGAAAAGGGAATAGAAGAGCTTATAGACGCTTTTATTTACTTAAGAAAAAAGTACGATATAACTTTATACGTAGCTGGTGATGGACCATTATATAAAATTTTGAAAGAAAAGTATAAAGATGATAATAGCATAAATATTCTGGGAAAATTACCACATGAAAAAATAATGAAACTTTTGTGGGAATGTGATATATTTGTACATCCTTCAAGATTTCCAGAAGGTTTACCTACATCTATTTTAGAAGCCGGATTAATGAAATGTGCTGTTATAGCGTCTCCAATGGGAGGAACAACAGAAATAATAAAAAGTGATGATTATGGGTTGATTTGTGATTCTAATGTTGAAAGTATAAAAGAAAAATTACAGATATTATTGAAAAATAAAAAGCTAAGGAAAAGTATGTCTAAAAATATTCAAGAACTTATTATTAATCAATTTTCATGGGAATCAACTGCAAAAAAAGTGCTAAATGATATTAATTTTAAGGAAAGGAGTTGAGGTCATAAATGAATAAAAAAGTTACAATATATGTTGCTACCCATAAAAAGTGGAATTTCCCTAAAGATAAAATTTATGTGCCAATAAGAGTTGGTGCTGCATTGAATAGTGATGATTTTGGATATATTAGAGATGATGAAGGTGAAAATATATCTAATAAAAATAAATCTTTTTGCGAATTAACAGCTACATACTGGATATTAAAAAATAGTAATGCTGATATAGTTGGGCTTACACATTATAGGAGGTATTTTTATAAAAAATTTAAAACAAGTAATTTAAAAAATGTTTTAGATGAAAAAGATATTTTGACAATCTTAAATAAATACGATATAATAGTTCCAAATAAAACATATATAATTAAACATAATGTTGAACAGTCGTGGAAATCCACTCATATATATAAAGATTACATAGAGTGTAGGAAGATAGTTTCTCAATTATATCCAGACTATTTAGAAGCCTTTGATAAAGTTTCGAATTCAAAAATCTTATATACTTGTAATATGTTTATATCAGATAAAAAAATCTTTGATGAGTACTATAATTGGTTATTTGATATTTTATTCGAATTGGAAAAAAGAGTAGATTTGTCTAATTATGATGACTATAATAAAAGATTATATGGATTTATGTCAGAAAGATTGTTTAATGTTTGGCTATGTAAACATAAAGATTTAAAAATATATAGAGCTCCTATTTATAATTTAGGAAGACGACCACGTAATCAATATTTTATGATTAATTAATTATTTTTTTATGAGGGGTAAAAATTAGTATGGTTGATAAAAAGGGTTTTATTTGGAATATGTTTGGTAGTATTGTATATTCATTATTTAGCGCAATAATTCTTGCCTTTTGCACTAGATTAAACGGCTTAGAAATTTCTGGGATCTTTTCTATTGCATATGCAACTTCTTGTATTTTAAATGCAATTGGTGAATTTGGTATAAGAATATTTCAGACGACTGACACTGATAGAAAATATAAATTTTGCGATTATATATCCGCTAGGATTTTTTGCATTATTTTTATGATTATAGGCACATTTGGTATAGTAATAATATCTGGCTATACTTCTTTTAAATTATGGATATGTTTATTGTTAGTTGCATATAGGATTATAGATAATATTAGTGAAGCTTATCAAGCTGAATTTCAACTACAAAATAGATTAGATATAGGAGGAAAATCTGTACTATATAGAAACATATTTTCAATTTGTGCCTTTATTTTAATTGATATTCTTACTAAAAATATAATTTTATCATGTTTTGGCATGGTTTTTGTAAATTTAGCTATATTTATATTTTATGATTTACGTTTAATTAAATTATTTATAAATGATAGATTTAAATTTAGAAAAAAAAATGCAATCTTAATTATAAAGGAAGTATTGCCTATTGCTATATCTAGCATATTGAATGTTTATGTTATAAATGCAACAAAATATGCAATTGATAAAGTAGGTAATAATGTAATGCAAACGTACTTTAATATTATATATATGCCCACATTTGCAATTAATTTGGTAAGTATATTTATAATAAGGCCATTTTTAAAACCATTTGCCGAATATTATAATAAAAATGAATATACAAAACTTAAAATTATTACTTTAAAAATATTAGTCGCTTTAATAGCTGTTACAATGCTTATTGAAATCTTTTGTTATATATTTGGAGTACCAATCTTAAATATGTTATATAGTGTAAATATTGATGAGTATAAATTTGATCTACTTATTTTGATAATATCAGGTATGTTTTATGCAATATCCAATTTATTTTTTAATTTATTAAGTACTATAAGAAAGCAAAAGGATATAACTTATACATATTTATTAATTATGGTAATATCCTATATTGTTCCTAATATTTTTGTGTCAAAGATGAATATGAGAGGAGCTGTAATTGCGAATACTATTATTATGAGTGCTTTATGTTTTGCTTTAATGTTCTTTTATAAAATTGGAATATCTGAAAGGAGAAAAGAAAAGTATGTATGATTATTTAATTGTTGGAGCTGGTTTGTTTGGAGCAACTTTTGCTTTTGAAATGAATAAACGTGGAAAAAAATGTTTAGTAATTGATAGAAGGAAACATATTGGAGGAAATATATACTGTGAGAATATAAATGGAATTAATGTTCATAAATATGGTGCTCACATTTTTCATACAAGTAATAAAAAAATATGGAATTATGTTAATCAATTCTGTGAATTTAATAATTTTATTAATTCTCCAGTTGCAAATTATAAAGGTGAAATATATAATTTACCTTTTAATATGAACACTTTTTCAAAGTTATGGAATATTGTTTCTCCAATTGAAGCACAAAATATTATTCAATCTCAAAGAAAAGAATATAATTTTGTGGAACCTAAAAACTTGGAAGAACAAGCTATATCATTAGTAGGTAAAGATATATATTTTAAACTAATAAAAGAGTATACAGAAAAGCAATGGGGAAGAGATTGCAAGGAATTACCATCTTTTATAATAAAGAGGCTTCCTGTTAGATTTAAATATGATAATAATTATTTTAATGATATTTATCAAGGTATTCCTATTGGGGGATATAATGTTATTATAGAAAAAATGTTGAGTAATATTGAATATGAATTAGAAGTTGATTTTATTAAAAATAAAGAAGCTTATTCTAAAAAAGCCAAAAAAATATTATATACAGGCATGATTGATGAATATTTTGATTATATTTATGGAAATTTGGAATATAGAAGTTTAAAATTTGAAAATAAAATTTTAGATGATATTGATTCGTATCAAGGTGTTGCTGTTATGAATTTCACTTCACATGACCAAAAATATACAAGAATAATTGAGCATAAACATTTTGAATTTAATAATTGTAAAGGTACTGTAATTACTAAAGAATATCCAAAAATATGGAAAATAGGTGATGAAGCTTATTATCCTGTAAATGATGAAAAAAACTCGCAATTATTCAATAAATATAAATCTTTAGCAGAAAAAGAAAATAAAGTATTATTTGGTGGAAGATTAGGTCAATATAAATATTATGATATGGATAAGGTAATCGAAGCGGCTTTGAAAATGGTTGAATTCGAAGAAAATCAAGGAGTGTAATAGATGATATCAATATTTGCCTATTTAGTCTTGAATTTATCTGGACTTGTGCTTATAAAAAAAGGTGCAAATCCTGGAAAAATTAATGCAAGTAAAAATGAAATTGGGTTATCAATTAGCCCAATTAGTGCTTTAGGCTTTTTGTGTTACTTATGCAGTTTTTTACTTTTTACAAAAATTGTAGTAATTTTTGATTTAAGCTATATTATGCCAATTGTTACAGGAATAGTGCAGATAGCAACCTTAATTGTTGCTAAAATTTTCTTTAAAGAAAATTTTAATTTAAAAGCTATAATTGGAGCAAGTCTAATAATAATTGGTGTATTAATAATGAATATATAAGGGGGAAGATTTTATTATGAAAAAGATGATTTTAGTAATTTTATATATTCTCCTTACAATTACAGGATTGGTTTTAATGAAACTAGGAGGAAATACTGGCAGTATATTAATTGAAAATATGAGCTTTTCATTTACTATGAATTTTATAAGTTTAATTGGATTTATAAGTTACATACTTAGTTTTTTATTATTTACAAATATTGTGGTAAAATTTGATTTAAGTTATATTATGCCTATAACATCTGGACTTATACAAGTACTAACTTTATTATCTGGTTTCTTTATTTTTAATGAAGTAATTTCTACTAAAGGAATAATTGGTGCAAGCTTAGTCATTTGTGGAATAATAGTAATGAATATAAAGGTGAAAAAAGAAAACGATAAAATTCAAAGTGACGCTGTAAAACAAAATTAAAATTAATAATTTTTTATGGAGAAAAATATGAAAAAAATAACTTTTCTAATGCTACATTTAAATTATGGTGGTATTGAAAAACAAGTAACTACGCTTGCAAATGAGCTTTCAAAAGAATATGAAGTTGAAATAATATCACTTTATGATATATTATCGGGTGAGTCTTTTTATCAATTAGACGATAAAGTTAGGATTAAATATATCTTCAACTTTGGCCCAAATAAAGATAAAATAAAAGATGCTCTAAAAAAATTTAAACTAATAACATTGATAAAGCAGTTGTGCAAGGCTTTAAAAATACTTTACACAAAATACTTTGGCTTGGGAAAGATAATTAAAAATTTAAATACTGATATTTTAATTTCATCACGAATTGAATTCTCAAAGCAAATTAAAAGAAATGATATAATTACAATATCACAAGAACATTCATTTATTGATAATGAAAAATATATAAAAAAAGTTAGAAAATCTTTTAAACATATAAAATATTTGATCGTAATGACAAAAGGTGCTAAAGAAAAATATGATGAATGGTTAAAGAATGAAAAAATAAAACCAGAAGTCATTGTTATACCAAATATTATAAAAGAAAATAAGTCAGGAAAGATTTCTAATCTTAATAACAGACAAATAATTAGTGTAGGTAGACTTGAAGATGTAAAAGATTTTTATACGCTTATACTTGTTTTTTCCGTTATAGTAAAAAAATATCCTAATTATATTTTAAAAATAATAGGAGAAGGAAGTATGAGAGAAAAGTTAGAAGAACAAATTAAAAAATGTAATCTTCAAAAAAATGTTATTCTAACTGGTAGGCGTACGGAAAATGAAATAAATAATGAGCTAATTAAATCCGATGTTTTTGTACTAACTTCAAAGAGTGAGAGCTTTTCACTAGTTTTATGTGAAGCTATGAATTTTGGAGTGCCATGTATTGCTTTTGATGTGGATGTTGGACCAAGAGAAATTATACAAGATGGAAAGAATGGATTTCTAATTGAAAATAGAAACGTAGATTTAATGATAGAGCGATTAGATGAATTACTTTATAATATTTCCCTTAGAAGATTTTTTGGTTCGAATTCATATAATGTCGCAAAAAATTATTATTCAGAAAATATTATAAATAAATGGAAAAATATTTTTGGAGGAGATTAAATGGAAAAATTAAATATTACTTTTTGCAGTTATCCTGATTTTGGAGGGAATGCTAAAGCATTATATGAATATATGAAAAAAGATATAAAGATCAAATGAATCTTGTTTGTATTGTGTATAATTACGAGTCTGTCATGAATTTAAAACAAATTGGAGTAACTGCTATATTGATTGGTAGTGATGAATTTAAGGAATACATTCCTAAGACTAATGTTTTTTTACTACACAAGGAAATTTAGATGGTGATAAACTCAAGGCTAAAAATTCTATATATGTTGAACTATGGCATGGGGTAGGACCGAAACCAACAGGCTTTTTATGTGATACACCTTCTAAAGAAGATATAAAAGGATATAAAAATATAAGCCAGATTGTTGATTTGTTTGTTGTTCCAAATGATTTTTGGAAAGTTGTTTTTTCTTCTGTTTTTAATGTAGAAACAAGCAGAATAAAAAGTCTTGGAATGCCTATTTTGGACTATTTTAAATATTCTAATGGTTATAATAATTTGGAAAAAATTTTAAATAAAAGTTTAAACAAATACAAAAAAATTATAATGTATATGCCAACCTTTAAAAATGGATTTAATCATAATGATATTACAATTGATAATGGAAATATTTTTAATTTTAAGGAAAATTTTGAAATAAATCGTCTTAATGAATATTTAAAAAGTAATAATTATTTATTATGTGTAAAAAAACATCCTGGAGATACTAAAAAATTAGAATTTGATAATTTATATAATATTATAAATATAAAAGAGGAACAGTTATTAAATAATAATATATCAATTAATGAAGTAATAAATGCTTTTGATTTATTAATAACTGATTATTCTTCAATAGGAACTGAATTTATTTTTATAGACAAGCCAGTTTTATTTATTACTAGCGATTTAGATGAATATATAAATAATCGAGGGATAATATTTGGTAGTCATGAATTTTGGATGGGATACGGTCCAAAAGTTAATAATATAAATGGACTATATAATGAAATATATAATCTTCTTGAAAATGATTGCTATTTTAAAAAGGAAAGAGAAACATATAGAAATTTATTCTTTGGTAATCTTGATGATGGTGGATGCAAAAATATATGTGACTACATCTTTGACAACGGATCAATAAGAAAAAACTTTAAAAGATATAATAGCGAAATATTTAAATTAAATGATAAAATTGAAGAATTAAACGTTGTTTTAAGAGAAAAAGATGATATAATTGATGCTAGAAATACAAGGATAAGGGAATTAGATCAATTTATAAGTAATATAATAAATTCAAAAAGCTGGAAGACATTAGAAAAGTTAAGAGGTGTAAAGAAAAAAGTTTTAAGAAAATAGTCTTGTAATGTTGATTAAATTAGTATATAATAAAGTGGTAGTGCATATGCATTATCACTTTTTTGGAGGTAATTTTATGAAAAAAATATTAGTAACAGGTGGAGCAGGATACATAGGTACACATACAAGTGTTGAGCTTTTAAACGCAGGATATGAATTGGTTATATTAGATAACTTTTCAAATAGTAAACCAGAAGCATTGGAAAATGTAAAAAAAATAACAGGTAAAGATTTTAAATTTTATGAAGGAGATATGATTGATAAAGATTTCCTAGATAAGATCTTTACAGAAAATGAAATAGGTGCAGTAATTGATTTTGCAGCATATAAAGCAGTAGGCGAATCTGTACAAAAACCAGTTGAATATTATACAAATAATGTAGCTACGGTTTTATCTTTACTTGATAGAATGAAAGAGTATAATGTAAAAAAAATTGTATTCTCATCTTCAGCAACAGTATATGGTGATCCTGAAACTGTCCCTATAACAGAAGAAAGTAAAACTGGAGGTACAACTAATCCATATGGTACATCTAAGCTTATGGTAGAGCAAATATTAAAAGATCTATATAAATCAGATAATGAGTGGGATATAGCAATTTTGAGATACTTTAATCCGATTGGTGCACACGAAAGTGGCCTTATTGGAGAAGAACCAAATGGAATTCCAGCAAATCTTATGCCATATATTGCTAAAGTTGCAAGTGGTAAATTAAAAGAATTATCAGTTTTTGGAAACGATTATAATACACATGATGGAACAGGTGTAAGAGATTACATACATGTAGTAGACTTAGCTCGTGGTCATGTTAAAGCTTTAGAGAAATTAGACAAAGAAGGTAAAGGGTTATATATATATAACCTTGGAACAGGAACTGGATATAGCGTTTTAGACATTGTAAACGCTTTTGAAAAAGCAAATAATATAAAAGTTCCATATAAAATAGCCGCAAGAAGACCAGGAGACATTGCTAAATGTTATGCAGATCCTACAAAGGCAAAAGAAGAGTTAGGATTTATTGCTACTAAAACTTTAGAAGATATGTGTAGAGATGCATGGAATTTTGAAAACAAATAATTTAATAAATAGGCGCATGAATGTGCCTATTTAATTTTTAAAAATAGTTCACATAAAATATTGACAAACTTTTAAATATATATTATAATTTAGATATAGTTTTTTTAGAGGTGATATATATGACAAATAAAGAATTAGATAAAAAAATAGAAAAAATTAAATCTGATTTAAAAGAAATTGAGTATATAAATAATAAACTCGATGAAGTTGTTAATGTTAAAACAAAGAATAAGGAGGTAAACTAATGGCTATTGATGGATTAAGTGATTTGGTAAATGATTTTGAGTCTTCTTCAGAGATATATAATAATGATGTAGAAAAAATATTAGAAGTTCTTAATAATTATGTTTCAGATAAATCAGTTGAAAACTTTTTAGGTGATTATATTGAAAAATATCCTTCTTTTGATGGCGATATATCTACTATGAGTGTTGAAGATAAAGAGTATACTGCAAGAAAACTAGCTTTTGAAGAACATGATAAGGAAATAGAAAACGAAAAAAAGGTAGATGTGAAAGATAAAGATGGAAATGTAATCGGTAAAAAGGATGCTAATGAAGTAGAGAATTTTCAACAATTATTAAAAGAAGCAAGAGAAAAAGCTGAAAATAAAAAGAAAAATTATTTTAATAATAAAATTGAATCAGCACGAAATATACAGGATTATCAAGCACAAAAAATAGAAAAAGTTGAAAATGAATTAAGTGAAATAAAAAAAGAACTTGATCAAAGAAAAGATAAAGATAAGAAATTATCTGAAGAATTAAAAGATATTATTGAGGAAAATTCTGAGTTTGATAAAAAAATACAAGAGGCTGAAAAAAGAATATCAGAAATTAAATCTAAAACATTTGATAATAAATCTAAGATGGAGCAAATAAAAGCCGATGATCCTACAGGATATAAAAAGAATGCTGAATATAAAAATCTAATGGCGGAAAATAAGGAGTTAAGAAAAGAATCAAAAGATTTGAAGGATAACATTGATGAGTATAAAGAACAAAAGGAAAATAGAAAAACTGAAATAGAAAAAGAAAAAGCTGATTTAAAAATTGAAGAATATACAGATGAGTATACAGAACTTAGTAATAAGATAAGAGAAGCAAAAGATAAATATAAAGAAAATGCTTCTAAGTTACAAGAAAAATTTAGTGAGTTAGGTATAAATCTTGAAGAACAAAGTAAGATAAATGAAAATGCTCCTGAAGAAGTCGAAACTACAAAAGATAAAGACGATAATAAATCTAATGAAAAAGAAAAAAAGAATGAAAAGTCAGGAACATCTAATGGAACTGTTACAAATTCCAAACTAGAAGAACCTGAATCAGAAAAAGCTTTAACTACAATGCCTTCAGAAAGACAATGTGCTTTAAATAAAATTTCTCAATATATAGAAAATCCGGATCCAGAGGAAAGATTAGATAGATTATCTCATACTGATGATTACGAAAACTTAATGTCTGCTATGAATAATATTGGAATAAGAGATTATGCTCAAAGAAAAGAGTTGAAACAAGCTTTAGCTGAGAATACAAAGGTATTAAATGATAACATGCAAGAAACTGCATATTATATAGATATGTTAGAGGATGTTTTAGGCACAAAATTATCTAAATCACAAAAAGATTTATGTAAGAATATGTTTAACACTACAAAAGATAATAAAGGTAGAGTTAATAATATTTTATCAGGAACAAGTAAGTTTTCTCAATCAGATCTTTCTGAAATGAAAAACATAATTAACCAAGTAAAAGATGCAAATTTATCCCCTGAACAAAGGGAAGATTTTGAGAATAACTTTATGAAATATGTAAAAATGGGTTCTCTTAATAGTCAAGTTACGAAGAATTTTGCTTCAAGATTTTTATACAACAAAGCTCCTACTAAAGCTGCTAGAGCCGAAAGACAACTTGAAAGTTCAATAGTAGCTTATTCTAATGCTAAAGATAAATCACAGGATAAATCAAGTTTCTTTGATTATTTACGTTCAGGAAAAGAGTCTGATGAAAAATATGCTAGTTTAAATCCTGAATACACATCACCTAGAACAAAAAAGGTAGAAAAAACAAGATAATGGTATAACCAGTATAAAAAATATACTGGTTATATTATAATTATAAGAAGGGATGATAATGAAAAAAACTGTACTTATAACAGGAGCTGCAAAAGGAATTGGAAAACAGATTGCAAAAGACTTTGCAGATTTGGAATATAACGTATGTATAAATTATAACAAATCTGAAAATGAAGCTTTTCAGTTAAAAGATGAGCTTGCAAGTTTAGATAAAAGTGTGTTAATATACAAGGCAGATATTTCAAAAAAACAAGAAGTAGAAAAGATGGTAGATAATATAATAAAGAATTTTGGTAGGATTGATGTTTTAGTAAATAATGCAGGAGTATGTGATTATAATTTATTTACAGAAATTCCTGATGAAAGTATAAAAAGTATTATAGATGTAAATATATATGGAACAATAAATGTGACTAGAGAAGTTTTAAAAAAATCAATGATAAAAAAAAATAAAGGTAATATAATTAACATATCATCTATTTGGGGTATGGTTGGTGCCTCATGTGAAGTTATTTATTCAATGTCAAAAGCAGGAATAATTGGATTTACAAAGGCCTTAGCAAAAGAGGTAAGTATGTCAGGTATTAGGGTAAATGCTGTAGCACCCGGTGTTATAGAAACTGATATGATATCTAATTTATCAGATAATGATATAGAAGTTTTAAAATCTGAAATACCATTAAATAGAATTGGCAATGAAAAGGAAGTTTCAAATGTAGTAACTTTTCTTGCATCAGAAAAAGCTAGTTATATAACAGGACAAGTAATAAGTCCAAATGGTGGGTTTGTAATATAATATAGGTCTTAAAATTCGATTATAAGTTTATCTTAGGTCGAATTTTTTAAAAAAATATGATAAAATGAGCAAAAAGTAAGAAAAATAGAAAAATTTTGCTTATTTTAGCAAAAACTTGACAAAAATTTAATATTGTCGTATAATTAATATAGGTGATATAAAATGGTCAAAGCAGAAACAATATATCGTAAAGAATATATGGAAAAACTAGCTTCTTATAGAGAAAAAAGAATAATAAAAGTATTAACGGGCATAAGAAGATCAGGAAAATCTACTATTTTAAATGAATTTAAGAAAAAGCTTATAGATGAAGGGATATCTGAAAAAAATATTGTATCTATAAACTTTGAAGATAATAGTAATAATGAGCTATTAGATCCTAATAAATTACATAATTATATTATTGATAAAACTGATAAAAATTGCATGAATTATATCTTTTTGGATGAAATACAAAATGTTAATAATTTTCAAAAGTGTGTAGACAGTTTATTTTTAAGAGATTATTTAGATATTTATATTACAGGTTCTAATTCGTATATGTTATCTGGAGAATTAGCAACATATTTAACTGGAAGATATATTCAAATACACATTTTACCCTTGTCTTTTAAGGAATATTTGAGTTATTATGGTGAGAAAGATGAACTAAAAAAATACAACGAGTATATTACTTATGGTGGATTTCCATATTTAATAAATTTGGATAAACCAGAAGAAAAGATAGATTATCTTGATAGTATATATAATACAGTTATAATGAAAGATGTTATAGGAAGAAAAAAAATAAACGATCCATTAATTCTTGAAAGTATATGTAGATTTTTATTTGATAATATAGGTTCAAATGTTTCAACAAAAAAGATAAGTGATACACTATCTTCTTATGGAAGAAAAAATTCAGTTCATACAATAGAAGAATATTTGACGGCTTTATTAGATAGTTATATATTATATAAAGTAAATAGATTTGATATAAAAGGAAAACAATTATTGAAAACACAAGAGAAGTATTATCTATCAGATTTAGGATTAAGAACATATTTGCTTGGCAGATCATATAATAAAGACTTAGGGCATATTTTAGAAAATGTAGTTTTCTTGGAGTTAAAAAGAAGAGGATATAGAGTATATATAGGTAAAAATGATACAAATAAAGTTGACTTTGTTGTAGAAGCAGAAGATGAATATGTGTATATACAAGTGGCTCTGTCAGTAAGAGATGAGCAAACACTTAAAAGGGAATTAAAACCATTAGATAATATTTCTGATCATTTTAAAAAATATATAATTACACTTGATTACGATACTAATAATTATAATGGTATAAAACAAATTAGTGCAATAGACTTTCTTTTAGGAAGAGTTAAGTTATAATATATATAGCTCTAAAAAATGATAAAATTTCAGAATAAAAATATTGTATAAATTAGGATTGAAACTGCAAGCGATCTTGTAATATAATAGGGGTCTTAAAATTCGATTATAAGTTTATCTTAGGTCGAATTTTTTTCACATTTTGGTTATTGCACGAATTTTATTGGATAGTTTGTTTATAAATTACCGAAAAATAATTTTACAAAATGACGAAAAAATAAACTATAAATAACCGAAAAGTGTTGTATAATTATTCGAATTATGGTACAATATAATAAAGTGAAGGAGGATTAGAGCTTATGAAAGAGTATAAAAAAAGAATAGTTGATGAGATGTTATTAAAAAAACTAAAAGGAAAAGGTGCTGTTTTAATTCAAGGACCAAAATGGTGTGGAAAAACAACAACTGCTGAACAAATTTCAAATAGTATACTATACATGGCTAAATCTGATGAACAAGAACAAAATAAAGTGCTTGCAGAAATAAATCCAAGTTTACTTTTAGCTGGAGATGTACCAAGATTAATTGATGAATGGCAGATTGCTCCTAAGCTATGGGATGCAGCAAGATATGAAATAGATCATAGAAATGCAGAAGGACAATTTATATTCACAGGTTCTTCAGTGCCTGCAAATATGGATGAGGTAATTCATACAGGTACAGGTAGATTTGCGTGGTTATTAATGAGACCGATGAGTTTATATGAGTCAGGAGAATCAACAGGCGATGTTAGTTTAAAAGATTTATTTGAAGGAAAAGAAAAAATACAAGGAATAAATAAATTGAATTTAGAAAAAATAGCTTTTTTGGTTTGTAGAGGTGGATGGCCAAGATCAATTTATATGGAAGAAGAAATTGCATTGGAGCAAGCTTTTGATTATTATAAAGCTGTTGTTGAAACAGATATTTCTAAAGTTGATAATATATCTAAAAATCCAGAAAGAGTAAAAAAACTTATGAGAGCATATGCTAGAAATATGGGTTCTCAAGCCTCAAATGAAACTATAAAAAGTGATATGATTGCTAATGATTCACAAGCTTTAGATACAGATACAGTACTTTCATATGTAAATGCATTAAAAAAAATATTTGTTGTTGAGGAATCTCCTGCATGGAATCCAAATTTAAGAAGTAAGACTGCAATAAGAACATCGGATACAAGGTATTTCATTGATCCATCTATAGCAGTTGCAGCTTTAGGAATAGGTCCTAAAGATTTAATAAACGATTTAAATACTTTTGGTTTATTATTTGAGACATTATGTATTAGAGATCTAAGAGTTTATGCAGAAAGTTTAAATGGAGATTTATATCATTATAGAGATTCAAGTGATTTAGAATGTGATGCAGTCATTCATTTAAGAGATGGTTCATATGGATTAATTGAAATAAAATTGGGTGGAGATAGCTTGATAAATGAAGGCGCAAAAAATTTAAAAAAATTAGAATCGCGTATTGATGTTGAAAAAATGAAAAATCCATCATTTTTAATGGTACTAACTGCAATTGGTAAATATGCCTATAAAAGGGAAGATGGAGTATATGTTATTCCAATTGGATGTTTAAAAAATTAAAAACATATTTATTATAGTTAGATGATTAAAGTGACTAAATTTTGCATCAATTCTATAACTTTTATGCAGACCGTTTGAAATTTTGATAAAATAGTTTGAAAATATGCTTTTTTTCTTAAATAATTTGAGAAAAGCTATTTAATATAGTGCGTTGTTTTAGAAAATGATAAAATTACAGAATAAAAAATACTGTATAAATTAAGAGAAATTTTACCAATAATTTATACAGTATTTTTATGTTATTAAAATAATATATTTTTTATTTTTTCTCTCTATTCATATTTTCCCATTCTTTAAGTTTTATTTTGTATTCAAGCATTTGTGTAAGATATTTATAGTACATGTATTGCTGTTCATAATACATGTTAGGATTAACTACTTGTGGACCTACGTCCATTCCCATCATATT
>CAZTVT010000024.1:0-16699 GCA_964617175.1 uncultured Clostridium sp. | reverse complement strand
ATATTCTCTATCTATTGTAATATATGTATTTTTCGATAATACTCCATTTTATATATCATCTTTTACAACATATTTAAACAATTTACTTTTTATCTTATCTAGTTTATTTTCTTTAGCAATATCATCCTTAAAATCTATAAAAATAGTGTTCATACTTGCCCCCTAAATACTTTATACATATTATATATGAACATATTTTTATATTATGATAAATTACAAAATATTTTTTATTTCTTTACAATATTTTTAACATTAACAGCTGATTTAGTTCTATCTAGTTTTGCAAGAAGTAGTTCTTTTAAAGAATCTCCTGTAAGCTCCCTTCTCAATTTTCCGTTTTCAACAAGTGATATAATACCTGTCTCCTCAGACACAACAATAACTAAGGCATCAGAAATTTCTGTAATACCAACAGCTGCTCTATGCCTCGTTCCAAGATTCTTTGGAACTGAGACCTCAGATGCAAGCGGAAGTATACATTTAGCTGCTAATATTTCTGACTTATCAATTACTATTGCACCATCATGCAAAGGCGTACGTGGCATAAATATATTTTGTATTAATTCAGATGAAACTTTAGCAGATAAATTCACTGACTCTTTTAGCACTTCAGAAATTTTTGTGTTTCTCTCTATAACAATAAGTGCCCCAATCTTTTTTAATGACATTATTTCAACAGCTTTTACTATCTCAGAAATAGAATGTTTTATCATTATATTGTCATCCATGTCAAAAACACCAACAAGCTTACTTCTGCCAATTTTCTCAAATACATTTCTAATTTCAGGTTGAAATACAACAATTAGAAGTATAACACCATAAGTTATAAAATTAGTAAGTATAAAGTTAAGAATAACCATATTAAATATCTTTGCTATTATTACAAGCAAAAAAAGCATCAGTATTCCTTTTACTATTTGTTTTGCTCTTGTTTGTCTAAGTATTTTAACAATATAAAAAACAAGTAGCGAAACAATAGCAATATCTAATATTAAAACTACAACTCTCCAAGGACTTGTAAGATCTAAAACATCTTTTAATAAATATATAAAATCTATAATTTTTAGCCAAATTGTATGAAACATAAGAGACACCACCTATATATTTTGAACAGCTGATATAAGGACAGCAAACATTGAAAATATCATTGAAAATATGAGTATTCCAACCACAGTATATTTTAATATATTTTTTCTTTTTTCCATTAAAAATCACCTCTTTAAAACTCGAATTTTCCATCAAAACAAGAAATAAGATCATCTATTTTTACTCTTTCTTGATTCATTGTATCTCTATTACGTATAGTAACACAGTTATCATTTTCAGATTCAAAATCATATGTTATACAATAAGGTGTTCCAATTTCATCTTGCCTTCTATATCTTTTTCCAATTGAACCCGTTTCATCAAAATCACAATTGTATTTTTTGGCAAGTTGAGAATAAACTTCACCAGCTTTATCTGATAATTTTTTAGATAAAGGTAAAACAGCAATTTTTATAGGAGCAATTGCAGGATGAAGTTTTAGTAAAATTCTTGTATCATTATCCTCTAAATTTTCCTCTGCATATGCATCACATAGTATAGCAAGAGCAAGTCTATCACATCCAAGAGAAGCTTCTATAACATAAGGAATATATTTTTCAGATGTTTCTGGATCTAAATATTCCATAGATTTACCACTAAATTCTTGATGTCTAGACAAATCATAGTTTGTTCTATTATGTGTACCGCAAAGTTCATCCCAACCATGAGGATATTTAAATTGAATATCGCATGCCTCCTTAGCATAATGTGCTAATTTTTCATGATCTTTAAAACGTAAATTTTCTTTATTTATACCTATACCTGTTATAAAATCCATTTGTTTTTGTTTATATTCTTCATAAAATTTACTATCAGTACCTTCTTTACAAAACCACTGATGTTCCATTTGTTCAAATTCTATTGTTCTAAATGTAAAATTTCCTGGTGTTATTTCATTTCTAAAAGCTTTTCCAATTTGACCAATTCCAAATGGTATTTTTGCTCTAGAGGTTCTTAGTACATTTAAAAAATTAACAAATTCACCTTGTGCAGTCTCTGGTCTTAGATAAACAGTATCAGCTTTATCCTTTACTACTCCTCTTCTAGTTTCAAACATCAAATTAAATTCTCTAATTTCTGTATAATTTACTTTACCACAATTAGGACATTTAATCTGATTCTCTATTATATATTCATATAACTGTTTATCATTTAATGTATCAGGATTAATTTCATCTGTAAAAGCTTCTATTAATTTATCAGCTCTATGTCTTGTTTTACACTCTTTACAATCAATTAAAGGATCAGAAAAACTACCAACATGACCTGATGCTTCCCAAACTCTTGGATTCATAAGTATTGCAGCATCTACACCAAAACTATTTTTATTTTCTTGTATAAATTTTTTCCACCATGCTTTTTTTATATTATTTTTTAGTTCAGCTCCTAAAGGCCCATAATCCCAAGTGTTTGCAAGGCCTCCATATATTTCAGAGCCAGGGTATATAAACCCTCTTTGCTTACATAGACCTACTATCTTATCCATTGAATCTACCATTAATCATTCCTCCTAATTTTTTATTGTAATATCTAATACTCCATACTTTGAATCAGCAAGTTCATCCTCATTAAATATTAGATGAAATTCATTATTTTTAATATAGAAAGGTTCAACTCCTGTATATGTATAATTAAATTCTGACTCTTTGATCATATTATTTGAAACAACATAATCTTTTATCTCATTTCTTATAATTGTTTTATAATCCTTTCCAAATAAAATTTGTGCAATATTATTTGACTGAGTTATTTGCTCTTTATTTGCTGCATCTATATTGTATGTCTTAATTTTGTTCATAGTATTTTTTTTAGCAGAATCGTCAACGATTCTTTCATATATAGTAACAGATATTATCTTATTTTCTTCTACCATATTATCATATACGTTATATGTTACCGTATAAGTATAATTACTAGAAGCAGATGACATTTTTTCTTTTAAGCTTGCAAACATCTCAGTATAATATTTATTTATATCTTGATTAATATTCGTAAGTTCTTCGTTTTCAATAGATATTACAGGTAGTGTCATATTAGCTTTCATTTTTAAGTTAGACTTATCAGTAATTTTATTATCTATTACCTTATACGATATGTTTTTATTTTTTTCTAGCAAAGCTTCTTTATCTACAGATTCTATATCAACTAAATTTTGTGTTTGCACATCATTAGAATTAGTTCCAACAACAGTTGGTTCCTCTTCTGCTCTAATTGCAAAAAACAATATTGTTCCACTTATTATAAAGAAAAGAAGTAATCCTATAATTACGCCTTTTGAACTTTTCTTATTTTCTGTTAATTTCATAGTTTCCATTTACTATCACCCTCGCTACATATTTTACTACATATTCTCTTATTTTTCAACTATATTTATATAAATAAACATAATATTACTTACTAATAGATTTTACATTTATATTTATCCCAAATAAATTTATTCCTGTAGATTTATCTACAGCATATATAACAGTATTCTTTATTTCTGAACTCAGTTTTGGAATATTAAAACCAAATTTTATTTCTATATCAATATCTAACTTCATGCCATCAATATATTTTTGAGTAACCACCTTCATTACTTTGCTAACACCTGGTACTCTTGCAACACTATAAGAAATTATTTCGTTAATCACTGTATCAGAAATAACAAAATTTCCCAAATAGCTATATGTAGGTCTTATAATTGTTTTTTCAGAGACATCAACATCTTCATCAGTCTTATTAAACAAATTAAATATCTTAAGTGAATCTAAAAAATATCCAGAAAATTGTTTTTTTATTTCAAAAGTAGGAACCGGCACAATATGTTTTCCTTCTTCTGTTCTTGAACGTCTTGCTTCTTCAATTTGTTCCTTGGTAGCTATTTCTTCAATATAAATAGTATGACAAATCTCATCAAGCTCAAGATTTTCTGCAATTGTTTTTACCATCTTATCAGAAGTACCAAGAATTAAAATCTTATCAACTTTTTCTTTCTTTATAGCACCACACATTTGTTTTTTTCTTACTTCATCTAAAAATATAGCAGCTTTTACAGAGGCTATTTTACTAGCCTCTGTTTTAGCAGATTTTCCAGCTATTACTTTATTATCTTTAATAAGTATAGCGTCATCTATTATAAATCTTATACCATATTTTTTTGCTACTTTTTGTGCGTTATAACTTTTACCTGTACCAGTTTTACCAACAAAAGCATATACTTGCATTAAATAACACCTAAACTTTCATTAAATCTTTTGCAGTTAAACTAAATTTTCCGTCATCTTTGCTAATTTCAGTAACTTTTACTAAAATATCGTCCCCAACTTTTAATACATCTTCTACTTTTTTTATTCTTTCATTAGATATTTGAGATATATGTAAGAGACCTTCTTTACCTGGTAAAATTTCAACTAGAGCACCAAATTGAAGTAATTTTGTTACTTTTCCCATGTATACTTTACCAAGTTCTACATCTTCAGTAAGTGATTTTATAATATTTATAGCTTTATCCAACATCTTAGCATCAGTTCCTGCAACAAAAACAGTTCCATCATCTTCTATGTCTATTTTAACACCTGTTTCATCGATAATTTTATTTATTGTTTTTCCACCAGCACCTATTACGTCACCGATTTTAGATGGATCTATCTTTATATTTTCAATTTTTGGAGCATATTTTGATAAATTAGCTCTTGGCTTATCTATTGCTTTTAACATAACTTCATCTAAAATATACTCTCTTGCTTTTTTAGTTCTTGCAAAAGCTTCTTCTATTATTTCATATGTAAGACCATCAATTTTAATGTCAACTTGTATAGCAGTAATTCCTTTTTTTGTCCCACCAACTTTAAAATCCATATCTCCAAAGAAATCTTCTATTCCTTGTATGTCAGTGACCATTACATAGTCAGAAGTATCTCCATTATTTGTAAACAGACCAGTTGATATACCAGCTACTGGTGCTTTAATTGGAACACCTGCATCCATTAAAGCAAGAGTTGAAGCACAAATACTTCCTTGAGAAGTTGAGCCATTTGAGCTTAGGACTTCTGATACAACTCTAATTGCATATGGAAATTCTTCTTTTGATGGAATTACTGGCTCTAAAGCTCGTTCTGCCAAAGCTCCATGACCTATTTCACGTCTTCCTGGTCCACGGGCTGGCCTTGCTTCCCCAACACTATATGATGGCATATTATAGTGATGCATATATCTTTTACTTACTTCTTCATCAAGTCCGTCGAAAGTTTGTTCTTCTGAAACACTTCCAAGAGTTACAAGTGATAATACTTGAGTAAGTCCTCTATTAAACAAAGCACTACCATGCACTCTATTAAACAACCCTACTTCTGCTGATAAAGGTCTTATTTCATCATGATTTCTACCATCAACTCTTTTTTTATCATCTCTTACCAAACTTCTAACAGCTTTTTTCTCTGCTTTATATAAAGCTTCTGATAACATTCCTTTGTTATTTTCGTATTCTTCTTCACCGTATTTTTTTATATATTCATTTATTACAAAATTATCTACTTTGGTTACATTTTCATCTCTTTTTGCTTTAGTATCTGTCTGCACAGCAACTTTCATCTTTTCTGCAACCAAATTATCTACAAATTCTACCATTTCAGCTGGTACAGCAAAAGATTTATACTCGGCTTTTTTCTTTCCAACTTCGTTTTTTATTTCTTGTATAAATTTGCAAAGTTTTTTAATTTCTTCATGTCCTATCTTTATAGCCTCTAACATTTTTTCATCTGGTACTTCTTTAGCTCCAGCTTCTATCATACATACTTTATCTTCAGTAGCTGATACAGTAAGGTCAAGTGTAGATTTTTCTCTTTGTTCTAAATTTGGATTTAAAACAATTTTATCATCTACAATACCTACCTTAATAGAACCAACTAATTTATCAAAAGGGATATCTGATATATTAAGTGCAATAGATGCCCCAATAGCTGCAGGAATTTCCGGTAATATATCTGGATCTACAGCTAAAGTTAAAGCATTTATTGATGTATCGTTTCTATAATCTTTTGGAAATAAAGGTCTTAAAGGCCTATCGATTACTCTAGATACTAAAATTGCTTTAGTTGTAGGTCTACCTTCTCTTTTAACATAGCCACCTGGTATTTTACCTACTGCATAAAGTCTTTCTTCATAATCAACCGAAAGTGGTAGGAAATCAATCCCATCTCTTGGCTCCTTTGACATGGTTACATTTACAAGTACTGCAGTATCTCCATATCTTACCAAACAAGAACCATTTGCCTGAGTTGCCATTTTTCCAGTTTCTACCACCAAACTTCGACCTGCAAACTCAGTTTCAAATTTTTTATACATATTTTTTCCTCCTTAAATATACGGGGCTGTAATAATAATTTCTAAATATATAAAATACATTCACAAATTATTACTACACACACCCCTTAAATCAGATATATTATACTATATTTTAATTAATACTTCAAGAGAAAATAAAAAAAAGCTTTAACTTGATTTTTAGCCAATTTCAGATGTATATTTTATTATGACATCAGCTAAAACTCAAGCTATTACAGACAAGTGATGACATTTTTTAGCTAACGCACTTAATGTTAAATATGGAAATAATAATATTAAGCATTAAATAAAAAATAGGCTTAGTACATTTACTAAGTCTATTTTTTTAATATATTAATGTTAATTTTATCATTATATATTTCCAAACTCAAATCATTAACAGTACTAATGATTCTTTTCAATAAAAAAATATCTTTATCTTTTAAATCAGGAATTTTAGATGAGGTAATATTTAATATCCAGTTATCCTCATCCTCTGTAAATATAAGTTCTATCTTATCTGACAAGGTAGATATATTAATTATCTTTTTTAACAATTCACAAGTTATAAAAATAGCATCATTTACATTACCTGTAATATATTTTGATGATTTAATAGCAGTTTGAGTCACAAAATTCACTTCATTCTTTTTAGCTTCATTTTTTATAATTAAAGATATTAAAAATGTTATATCTTCACAATAAAAAATTTTTTCTGTACCTTTAATTTCAGCAACAAGAGCATCTAAAATTTTATCAATTTTTTCTAATGAATCTTTATTTTTTTCATAAAAATCTTTTATTTTTTTTGCATCTTCCTTATTTTCGAAACTACTTTCATTAGATATCATCATATTAGTCACTTCTATTCCTGCGCCTATAGACAAAAGATCTGTCTTTATCTCTTCTGCAATATTACTAATCAACTGACCAATTGTATTTGTTCTATACTTTGCAAGTTCAATTTCATTTTGTTGATTAAATATTTTAACAGCAGAAATAAGTTCAAGATTTAATCTATCAATTCCTTCTGTTTTATCAAAATAATTTTGTATATTAAGTTTTTGCATAGTTTCTATAGGCGGCTTTTGACCAGAAAATCCTGTTTGAAGAATTATTATAAGTTCTTTATTGCCTTTTCTAATTTCTTCAATTACTTCTTCTCCATTTAATCCTGGCATAAAATAGTCTAAAAGGGCTATTTGATAATTACCTGATTTCAATTTGCAAACAGCTTCTTTACCATCTGATGCACATTCAACGTTATATCCTATTTGTTTTAAAAAACTGTCTGTCATAAGTAAATAGTCTTCATCATCATCTGCAAGTAATATTTTTATGTTTTTTATTAATTCTTTATATTGCATATATATCCCTCTCTTTTTAATACATTAACTATTATATATTAAAAAGAAAGAAAATAAAAGAGATTTACACAAAAATATATAAAAAACATGCTAAGTTATATAACCAGCATGCTTAAATTATTGTTTTGAAGGTATATTAAAATAATAAATTACTAAAGCTACGATAAAAAGAATAATATAAAACCTATTTTGTTATTTCTTTTATTCCACAATTTCCAATTATATCTCTTATCAGCAATACTAAATATAAAATAAGATTAATATCTGATATACTATCACATTTCTAGATTTATACCAAGTAGTATTAAAAGAAAAATACTTTAACCAAAACTATTATTGCAATTATTACCCTGTAATATGCAAAAATTGCAAAATCATGTTTTTTTATATACCTAAGTAAAAATTTTATACTTATAACTCCAACAACCGCTGAAACAAGAATTCCAACAATAAGTTCAGGACTAAATCCAGTTATCATATCAGGAAGTTTTAAAACTGTTGCACCAAAAATTATAGGAACAGAAAGCAAAAAAGTAAATTTGGCTGCTGCACTTCTAGACACTCCCATAAGCCTTGCTGTAAGTATTGTAGTTCCTGATCTTGAAAATCCAGGAATTACAGCTAATGCTTGAGAAAGTCCTATAACAAAAGTTTGCTTTAAAGTTAAATGTTCAAAATCAGTTTCTTTATTTTTGTACTTTTTAGCAGCCCATTTATCACCTAAATATATTAAAATTCCCATTACTGCTAAAGCAATAGCAATAATTACATAATTTGATCTTAAAATATTTTCAATAGGTTCTTCAAATAATTTTCCTATTAAAGCTCCAGGAATCGTTGCTAAAACCAAGAGCCAAAACATTTTATTATTAAAAGAATTCTTTTTGTGTACAACCTTATTAAATGCTCCTTTAAATAGTTCCCACCAATCTTTAAAATAAACAAATAGCACAGCTATAAGAGTACCAAAGTGCAGTGCTACATCAAAAGCTAAGCTATGTTCACTCCAATTAAAAAGATACGGAATTATAATTAGATGGGCTGAACTGGAAATAGGAAGAAATTCTCCTATTCCCTGTATTATGCCAAGTATTATAGATTGAAATATGCTCATTAACTTATTCCCCCTGTATTATCATCATTATTATCATTATTATCATCATTATTATTTTCATCATCCTTATTGTCTAAACTATCATCTTTTATATTGTCATCATTATTTGTATTTTCTTCTTTTACATTATTTTTTTCTTTTTCCTCTTTATTTTTTTCTTCAGTTTTGTTATTATCTGTTGTATTATTTGTTATAGTAGTGTTTGTTGTTATTCTCTCTTGACCATCTACAACAGCCTGACTATCATATTCTATATCTTTTAAATTTAAAGATATTTGTTTTATAATTCCCTCATCTACTCTTACATA
Source organism: uncultured Clostridium sp. (assembly GCA_964617175.1). Classification (GTDB taxonomy): domain Bacteria; phylum Bacillota; class Clostridia; order TANB77; family CAG-465; genus CAG-465. The sequence goes on along the minus strand of CAZTVT010000024.1, from coordinate 7,520 downwards.
CATTTTATTCAATTTAATTGCTTCAAAAGTAACGTTATCTGGAATTTTTCCAACTTCTTTTTGTGGTTCGTCTGCAGATATTTCAATAACATATGATGAGTATATTAAGAATACTCTTTGATTATTATGATAAGTTGATTTTACCTCTTTATCTTTAAGTTCTATAGTATCAGTTATTTTGTTATTTTTTACCTTATACACTTTGCTATTATCTTGAGCTATAAAATATAACACATCATCAGTATCTATTCCTATCATATTTACTTTTTCTTTAAATATTCCAAGTTTTGTATTAGAATAATAAACATTTGAATTAGAATCTTCATAATATACTCTATCTGTATGCTGTAACATTATCATTCTATCAATTATAAGTCCAGACTTTATTTGTGACATCGTATTAAATAGGTTAATTTTATATATAATGTTATTTGTTGAATTTCCAGTTTTTTGTTCAACATTTATATATATCATATTAATTACTGGTGACATATCCATATTTTTTATTTTACTAAAATTCTTTACTGTAAATGTATTATATTCAATTTTCCTTTTTGTACCTATATCATAAGTTTTTAATTGTAAAGTAGCAGAAGTCCCATTATCTACTTTTGTAAAATATAAAATTAAGTTTTTATCATACAACAATTTAAAATAGCATATAGGTTTTTCTTCTTCAATCGTGTCTAATATATTTCCATTTTCTAAGCTACCAATATACACTTTTGATTCAAATAAATATGTATAATATTTATTATCATAAGAATACTCAATATTTTCAGCATTTTTAGATACATTAATTGTTTTTGTAGTCTTATCTTTATTATCATTTTTTTCTTCGACAACATCAACACCAGATAAAGATATAACATATCTTTCTACAAAATAAAGTGCTGTTACCGTTATTATAGTACCAACTAGCCAAAATATAGCTAAAGTAACAAAAAGTTTCTTTTTATTAATCTTTTTTCTTTCTTTCTTTGGCTTTTTTATTTTCTCTTCTTTCTCTCTCAAAACTCTTTCTTCCTTTCTTTCATTTTTATTTATTTGGTTTTGTTACTATAAACGCATTAGGAACATAACGTTCACCTAGTATATCACTTGGACTATTTACAACATTTCCGTTATACACCATAGTTGTTGAAGCTCCTCCATCTAAGTTAAAAGCGTTATATGCACCATTATCTAGAAGAATATCTTGAACCTGTCTTAGCGTAGCACCTAAGCTTCCTTTTTGTCTACCATCAATAACAAGCATCAAAATTGCGCCATCTTTTCTTTGAGCTATAGCTGTTCTTGGCTGTAATCCCCAACCACCAGTACCACTTTTAATTGTAGCATTACCATTTATTATTATAACTGGACCAAAAGAAACAGCACATCTTAAGTTTAATTGTTGACATTTAGAATATGTCATAGAATTTGAAACTATCATTTTATTATCTTTATCCATTCCAACTAAACTATATGAGGCTCCTGTATTAGTAGTTCTAAGCTTACCATCTTCAATTACAAGGCCAGCTGGTTTTCCACCAGTACCTAAAGCATCGTCTTGGAAACCACCTGCATTAATACCAGCTACTGCATCATTTTCTGCAACTATCTGAGAAGTTGTAGCTCCAGAAGTACCTAACCTTGGTGAAGATACAAGTTTTACACGTGAAGGATCGTTAACTATAAGTAACTTTCCTGTATAACTATCATTACTAATATCCTTTAATTCAATTCCATTCATATCTTCTGCAGAAATTCCAGAACCAATATCTATTGCAGATAAACTTTGATCTTCAATATTTTCCTGTGGCCTATTCTTAGCCAAAATTTCATCTATTTTTTCTTTACTTAAAAACCAAGTGGCAAAATATTGATGAGTCATAGTTGTCATGGCAGTGGTTACAATCATATCTCTAGTATTAATAAATGGGCCATAGTATATTAATACTATTGAAAGCAATGGAATATAGATTATTTGGAATATTAAAAATAATGCTATTACTTTTAAAGTTTTTTTCAATTTTCCTTTTTTATTTAAATCATTACATTTATTTTTTTGTTGTCTCATTTAAAAACCTCTCTTATTTACTTTTATAATTAATGTCTTAATTTTATCAAAAGCATTAAAAATTTTCAATACTTTTTAAAAAATATGTAAAAAAATAGGATTAACTCATTTTCAAGTTAATCCTATTTTATAAACTTTATAAAAACTAATTCTTTTTAGTATTAGTATATATATGTATTCCTTCAGATTCTTCTTCATCTTTAGTTGATGGCGTTTGCTGTTTAGTTGTATGAATATTGCAAGTCTCTGTAGGAGCCATATAACCCCAATCTGAAGGTTTTATGTTCGGTGTATAATCTCTTGTAATAAATGACTTTTCTTCTGTATTTGGACAATATTCCGTAGCTAATTTTCCTGTTTCACTACATATTTTTACTGTTTTGTGTATATTACAAGTTTGTGTAGGAATTGAATCTTTTGATACATAATCACTTCCAACTTGACTACCTCTTGGATCATTTTTACAAGCATCGGTTGCAACAAGGCCTGATACTTTACAAAGTTCAGCTTTAGTTACAGTATCTGGAGCTTCAAAACGTTTTGTTTCTTTACATTTGCTAATACCATTTACTACAGTATTAAATAGTGATACCGAAGTATATGGATAAGAGCCTATTTTTCTATATCCAATAGCTTTTTGACCTGGCTTTTCTCCTACTTTATCATACCCATTCCAACATGCTATTGTATAATATGGTGTAAATCCACAGAACCACTGATCATAGTCATCGTTTGTATTACCAGTTTTTCCAGCAACATCCATATTTGAAAGTTTAACATATCCAGCTGCTGTACCAGATTTTACAACTTCTTGTAAACAACTTGTAAGCATAAACGCAGTAGATTCTTTCATAACACGTTTAGAATTTATATTATTTACAATAACATCTTCGCCTTTTGAATCTGTAATTTTAGTATAAAGTCTTGGTTCTATATATACACCACCATTAGCTATTGTTGCGTAAGCATTTGCCATATCCATAACAGTTACTCCATAAGTTAATCCACCAAGAGAAAGAGCTGCTGGTGCTTTGTCACTAGCTACTAAGCTTTTTAAGCCTGTATTTTTTGCAAAATTATATGCATAATCAATATCAACTTTTAAATTTGCTCTTGCAGCTGGTAAATTCATTGATTTTGCCACAGCATTTCTTGCAGTTACATAGCCATTAAAATATCCATAATAATTTCCAGGATGCCAATTTCCTTCTGTAAGTTCACAATCATCTAATCCTGCACCAGGAGAAGATAATCCAAGTTCGAATGCTGGTCCATACGCACCCAACGGTTTCATACAAGAACCAGGTTGTCTAGTAAGCTGTGTTGCCCTGTTTACAACTAAGTCTGCTGTTTTTTTATCAGCTCCACCAATTAAGCCTAAAACACATCCTGTAGATTGTTCAATAACTACCATTGCAGATTGCATAAAATCGCCCTTACTGTCAGTATAGAACAATTTTGAATTATTATATGCATTATCTATTGTACTTTGAACATTAGGATCAAAAGGTGTATATATCTTGTAACCATTACCATATAACTTAGTAATAGCAATACCACGTTCAACCCCCAATGTTTCCATTAAATCTTCTATAACAGCTTCTCTTACAGCCTCAACATAATATGTGTATTGAGATCCACTTGAAGAGTTTGTTGATTCTTTCTCTTCTTTTTTAAAGACAATTTCATAATTTACTGCTTCGTTATACTCATCTTCAGATATCATTTTTAATTTTAACATCTGTTTTAAAACTAACTTTTGTCTTTCAAGTAATCTTTCTTTTGCTTCATCACTCTTATATGGATTTGTAGCTTCTGGAGATTGTATTATTGCAGCAAGTACTGCTGATTCAGCTATATTTACCTCACTTAATGGTTTTCCAAAGTAATTTCTAGACGCAACTTCAAAACCATAACATCCATCCCCCATATATATTTGATTTACGTATGATTCAAAAATTTCTTCTTTTGAAAGTTTATTTTCTAGCACTATTGCTCTATACCACTCTCTAATTTTTCTAGTCCAAGTTGCTTCTTTATCATTTTTTATATTCTTAACTAATTGTTGAGTTATTGTACTTCCACCAAAACTTGATTTACCTCCATGTGTTACATATGTAAATATAGCACCTGTAGTTCTTTTCAAATCCACGCCATTATGTTTAAAAAATCTCTCATCCTCAATTGAAACAACAGCATCAACAACACTTTGTGGTATATCTTTATATTCAACAGTTACTCTATTTTCAACATCAAAAAACGCTCCTATTTGATTACCATCTTTATCATATACAGACGATGTTTCTTTATATAATTTCAAATCTTCAAGATCTAAACTGTCAGTTTTGTCAATAACACCAGTTATTACACCAATAACAAGACCAGCACATATTATAAAAAGTGCAAGGAACACAAAAAAGCAAATTTTTATAATTTTTTTTCTTCTCTTTTTGTTTTTTTGCTTTTTACTCGTCTTAGAATTAATATCTTTTGTAGAAACAACTTGTGTCTTTCCATCATCAAGATTTTTTCTTACCCTTTTTTTTAAAGATTTTGTTTTAAATACTTTTGTATTTTTATCTTCATTTTTTCCCATTTTCTATTCACTCCTAATACAGAAAAATGTACCTTTTACCAATCGCTAAAAAATTCATCAATATCATATCTGATACTTAAACTTAATTTTAAAGCTTCTTTAACTTGTTCCATTGTTTTTTCATCCAAAGTCCCGATTTTTTCTCTTAATCTTATTTTATCTAGTGTACGAACTTGTTCAACAAGTATTATAGAATCTTTTTCCAAACCAAAAGAACCGGCTTTAATTGGTATATGAGTAGGAATATTATTTTTACTTTTGGTTGTAATAGCAATAGCAATTACTGTAGGACTATATTTATTACCAATATCATTTTGAATTATAAGAACTGGTCTAATACCATCTTGTTCAGAGCCTACTACCGGACTTAAATCAGCATAAAAAATATCTCCTCTTTTTATTTTCAAAAATATTCCCCACTTTCATATATTATACACTATTTATTAAAATTTGCAAATATTTTCTCATCAAATTTATCCATTATATCAAATTTAGTGTATTTAACACCTATTATAACTTCGTCATCATCATTAAAAACATAGTATTCCTCTGGTATCTTCTTATTATTATCTATTACAAGTTCTAACTTACCTATATTTAATCCATCTTTTAGTAAAAACTCATACTCCTTAAAATTTTCATCGTTACGATTTATTTGAGGTTTATTAATTTGTACCGTATAATATGATTTATCATCTACGATATTAGATTCTATTTTAAATATAATATCTTTACTTTCCTTTACTATTTTATTATATAGACTAAGGAAAGTAGATACACTAATTAAATTCTTTTTATCTATTCCATAATTTTCTATATCAAAATTACTTATTTGTTCATGGCTAGTAATTTTTAACATATTATTTGATAGCATATATGTAATTTTTTCTTTATTATCATTTTCAAAATCAAATCTAAATTTTTCATTCGAATTATCATTAGAATACCATTCTTTTATACAATATGTATTTTGATTTTTATTACTAAAAATCGTTAAATCATATTCTGCATAATAGTTACCCAAATTAAAAATTTTATCTTTGTTAATTATACCATTATTAGTTTGTTTGCTATTATATATGCATATAAATGATATTAGAATAAGTAATACAGCAATACACACAGCAGTTAATATAACAATCCAAAGCCTCTTTGATTTATCTATATTAAATGTCTTTATTAACAAATAAAACAACTCCTTCTATGTAGCACATATTAAAATATATGTGTTATAAAAAAGGAGTATTCAAAATATTTATTTATTTTCTGTTTATTTTTCTTGTATCGCTTAATGCTTTTTTTACTTCGTCTAGCTTTTTGTAAATGTCATTTAGAGTGTCAGAATCTACTGATGTTTTAATTTCACTTTTTACTAAATTACTTACATCATCTACATCTTGTTTTAAGAAAGATAACATCTCAAGTATATCAAACCTTGTAGATTTATATGTAACTTGTTTACTACCTACAAAAGCACCTTCTATAGTATATGTATCTTCATAGTTTGGTATTGTTACAGGTATATTAAATTTCTCTGTAATATAGTTTTTTAATACTTGTTGCGAAATGAATTCACCATGATTTATAAAAATATTCTTTGGTTTATCTTGCATTTTTTCAATAAATTCTAATAAACCATCTCTATCAGCATGACCTGAAAAAGCGTCTAAATACTCAATTTCAGCTTTAACAGCAATTTCTTCACCAAATATTTTTACTACATCTGCACCTGTTTGAATTTTTTCACCCAACGTACCTGTAGCTTGATAACCAACAAATAGCACTGTACATTCTGGCCTATATAAATTATGTTTTAGGTGATGTTTTATTCTTCCAACTTCACACATGCCACTAGCAGAAATTATAACTTTTGGAGTAGGATCCTCATTTAAAGCTCTTGATTCATCAGAAGTAGTTATCAAATGTAAATTATCAAATTCTATAGGATTATCTCCTTTTAAAAGATACTCTAAGGCGTCTTCGTCATAATATTCTGGATTTTCTTCAAAAATTTTAGTTGCATTAACAGCTAAAGGACTATCAACATAAACAGGTATATTTTTTAACTTATCTTTGTATTCTTCTTTTGCTGCGTATTTATTAATTTCATATAATATTTCTTGAGTTCTACCAACTGCAAAAGATGGTATTATTAAGTTACCTCCTCTTTCAGCAGTTCTAAATAAAATGTCAATAAATTTTTCAGATTGGTCTTCCATTTTTCCATGTAATCTGTTACCGTATGTAGACTCCATTATTAAATGATCTGCTCTTTCTATATATGTAGGATCTTTTATTATTGGCATATTTTTATTTCCTAAATCACCTGTAAAAACAACTCTTTCTGTTTTACCGTTTTCAGCTATATCAAGTAATACTATACTAGAGCCAAGCATATGCCCAGCATCAACCAAAGTAAATGATATATTTTCATCAATTGTAACTTTCTGGTTATAATCTACACCTTTAAATAGTTTCATAGAATCTATACCATCTTGAGCCGTATACATAGGTTCATTTTCTTTTTTACCAGCTCTTCTTCTTTTTTTATTTACCCATTCTATTTCTTTTTCTTGTATATGACCACTATCTGCAAGCATTATACTACAAAGATCTACTGTTGCATTAGTAGCATATATAGGTCCAGTATATCCAGCCTTATATAATTTTGGTATCCTACCACTATGATCTATATGAGCATGTGTTAAAATAACGAAATCAATACTACTAATATCAAAAGGAAAATCATCATAATTTAGCATTTGATCCGTAACTTTTCCTTGAAACATACCACAATCTACTAAAAATCTTTTTCCTGCTGCTTCCACCATTGTACAAGAACCAGTTACAGTTTTTGCAGCT
>CAZTVT010000023.1:0-17102 GCA_964617175.1 uncultured Clostridium sp. | reverse complement strand
ATCGGAAATTATTTGTATCTTATTTATTACCTTTAAGATATCTAAAAATATATGCATAGTTTTTAATTCATATCCCAAAAACATATCACTTTTATATTTAAGTTTTTTACAACAGTATAATTTTATAACTAAAATTTTGTATTTAATTTATTTTTCTTTAATATTAAATATTTGTTAAATATTAGTATATAGCTAAACTGATAACTAATTTAAAACATTCTATAATGTAAAAAACGAACTTATTTATAATTTTCTAATTTTTTCTCTAAACTCTATTTATAACATTTTTTATTTATTACAATCACATTTTATTTTTTCTCTTTTTTTATTCTTTCTTAATTTTTCTACAACGCTTTTTAAAACACTAACTATATTTTCAACATCTTCCAAAGTATTTTCATCTCCTAATGTAAACCTTACAGCACTAGTTGCCATATCATTATCTACGCCTATTGCCGTTAAAACATGAGATGGAGCAAGTATTCCGTGATGTACATGCACTACCAGATGAAGCACAGATCCCATTCATGTCAAGCATTAAAACCAAAGATTCAGAATCAACACCTTTAATAGAAAAATTAACATTTGAACATAATCTTTGAATTCTATCTCCATTTAATTTTACATCTTTTATACTACTTTCTATACTTTTTATAAGTATATCTCGTAAATCAACAATTCTTTCAGTATGATCTCCAATATTTGTTGTAGCCATTTCAATTGCTTTGCCAAGACCTACTATTCCTGGCACATTTTCAGTACCAGCTCTTTTTGAACATTCCTGATGTCCTCCGTTAATAAAAGATTCAAATTTTATATTTTCGTTTATATATGCAGCTCCTACACCTTTAGGGCCATAAAATTTATGTGCTGACAAAGATAAAGCATCTATATTTAATTCTTTTACATCAATTTTTACGTTTCCTACTGCTTGCACTGCATCCGTATGAAATATAACGCCTGTATCCTTTGCAACCTTTCCAATCTCTTCAATAGGTTGTATAGTTCCAATCTCATTATTTGCAAACATTATACTAATAAGTATTGTATCAGCTCTTATATTTCTTTTTAATTCGTCTACACTTACAATTCCACTTTCATTTACATCAAGATATGTAATACTAAATCCTTCTTCTTCCAATTCTTTACATGTGTTTAATATTGCTAAGTGTTCAATCTTTGTAGTGATAATATGTTTTCCCTTGTTTTTATTAGCCCTTGCTATTCCTTTTATTATCATATTATCACTTTCACTACCACCAGCTGTAAAGTATATCTCATTTTTTTCTGAGCCTATTGCTTTTGCTACCTTTTCTCTTGCTTTTTCTATTGCCTCTTTAGATATTCTACCAATAGAATATACAGATGATGGATTACCATAATTCTCACAAAAATATGGTAGCATTTCTTTTAAAACTTCTTCTTTTACAAATGTAGTCGCACTATGATCTGCGTATATTAATTTTTTCATAAAAAACATCCTCTCTAAAAACACTTATTATATATTATGTATTTTTAGAGAGGATGTTATTCTATTACTTAACAAATTATATATTTATTTCTAGTGAATCTTTTCCAATTATTAAATTTGGAACATTTAGTTTTTCTACTTCTTCTTTTGTTTCTTCTTTCATATGAGTTGTAATAATTCTTTTATCTAAATTTTTGGATAATAAATATTTAATATCATTTATTCCCATATGAGACTTTTCATCTCCTGTTATATATGTAGTATCACAAAAAGAAACATCAGAATCATTTACTATTTTTTCTACTCCTTCACATAGAGTGCTATCTCCTGTAAATCCAACTCGCTTATTATTTGTTTTATCAGTTATTACATAACCTAAGGCACCCTCCATATGTTCAACAGGAATTCCTTTTATCATATATTTATCTGCTATGCTACATGTATTATTCTCTTTATCAATTCCTATTATTTTAATATTTGAAGAAATTCTTGGAAAGTTAGAACATTCAATTATTTTATTAATTATATTTTCATTAACTTTGTTACAAACAATATATAATTCTTTATTGCCTAATTTCTCTCTTTGGTTAACTAAATTTAACAAAATAAAAGGTAAATCGAAATAATGATCTGCGTGGAAATGAGTTATACAAATACACTCAAGATCAGTTATATTATATCCTAATCTTAAAATAGCTTTTGTTGTTCCATTAGGTACATCAACTAAAATTTTATCATCTACTAAATAACAAGCAGAATTATTTTTGCTAAACATACTTCCAGAACCAATCATTTTTATATTCATAATTATCACCATAAATATAATATAACCAATCTAAGACTTTGTCAATAAAAATCCTAGAAGAAAAAATATTCTCCTAGGATTTTTGTTATACGATAACTTCACTTCTTTGTGGAGTTACAGATTTTATATACACTTTGCTATCAATATATTTATCAACAAACTTATGTTGATGTGTACAAAGTATAACGAATCTGCTTTTTTGTCTATTACAGTAATCTTTTAGAAAAGCTATAACTTTTTTAGCGTTTTCTTCATCAAGTGATCCTATAGGTTCATCAACACAAACTAAATCAGCATCTTCTAAATTATACAATGTTCTTGCAAGTAAAGCCCTTTGCATAAGTCCATTAGATAACTCCTTTGCAGAAATTTTGGTCAACTCCTCTATAGTTTCATACTTAGATAAAAGCATAGTTCCTTCTAAAATTTCAATTAATCTTTCTTTGTCTTTAGTCTCATCATAACATCCTAATGTAATCTCTTCTAAAAGATTTTTAGAACCAAATTTAGAAGTATCATTAAAATACTTTATGCTCTTTAACCTATATTTGGTGCTTGAAAGTTCAATTTCTCCAGATATTATTTTTATAAATGTAGATTTTCCAGTTCCACTCTTACCGTCAAGTAAAATAACTTTACCTCTTTTTAAAGTAAAACTTTCATTTTGAGTAAGATTAAAACCTGTTGTAGGATAAGTATAACTGAAAGGTTCTATTACTAAAGTATCTTTAGAAAAACTTTTATATGATATCTTCTTTACTTTTAAGTAAACTTTCATTATGCTATTAAAATCTTCTTCGTATTTTATTCTATTTTCTTTTCTGTCATTTATAATCTCATACATTAAATTGATTTCTGTGCTAATTGAAGATATGACAGAAGAAAAAGCTTGTCCGAATGCAATACTTGCCATAAATACTGTGGCAGTTATATTTCCTGTAGTAAACATCATAATGAAAACTACTACAATTAAAGATATTGCAATAATTACAGATTTAATAACATCTCCTATATTTTTTCTTTTACGATCATTTAAATTTAAATCAGTTATTTCTTTTTGTGCTTTTACTACATTTGCTAACAAAAAATTAATATGCTTAAATGAAATTGGTTCTATTTCTTGAACATCCCTTTCTGCATTTTTCATGTTATCAAACTTTTGTTTAGATTTCTTCCAAAGATTTTCATGAACTTTTGAGATAAAAACAGAAACCAAAATCATGGCAAGTGATGATACCACAAGAACAGATACGAACAGAATAAAATTATTAGTTTTATCCATAGCAACCTTAATTAAAAAGAATATCGAAAAGAGAAATATTATAGTATCAAGAATTAATACAAGAAAATTAACAAAAGTTTTATTCCTTCTAAATATATACTCTTCTACAGTATCTAATATAACTGTAGCAGACATTTTTTGCTTTCTACCGTCTCGTTCTATTTCTACTTTATCCCTAGTTTTAGCCAAAACTTTACCTTTTACACTTACTAAAAATTCCTTAACCTTTAACTCAAAAAAAGCATCGTTTTGATTTAATTTTGTATTAATTATAGTAAAAAATGGTTCACGTAAAATGTATAGTACAAGAAAAACCAAAGATAATACAAAATTATTGTCAAAAAACATAGTTGCAAGTGATAAAGTAAAAGCACCTATTTGCCTTACAATGCTATATATCATGCTTAAAGTAATATTATATACAATAAGCTTCTTTAGTTCGTTTGACATTCTAAACTCTTTACTGTAATTTGGATTAGTATTTAATGTTTTTTTAATCAAAGTAACCCCTCCTTTTAAAATAATTATTTTAAAACAACAAAATACTACTAATTTTAGTATACCACATTTTTAACATTATGTAAAGTTTTGCGTTAGACTTTTCTATGAATATATACATTTTTCTTGTTTTTTTAATTGACTTTTCTTTATTTTTAATATATAATATTTTAAAAATGGAGGTTTTTATGATAGATATAAAAATTAAAAAATTAAGAGAAAATGCTAGAATTCCTACTCGTTCCTCAAAAGAAGCCGCAGGTTACGATTTATATGCTTGTTTAGATTGTGAAAGTTTAGAAATATTCCCACATACAAATGTTAAAATTGGCACAGGATTTGCACTTGAAATACCAGATGGATATTTTGCCGGAATATTTGCAAGAAGTGGCATTGCTACAAAACAAAGCTTAAGACCAGCAAATTGTGTAGGAATAATAGATTCAGATTATAGAGGGGAATATTTTATTCCGTTATTTAATGATTCTGATGAAATAAAATATATTAATAATAATGAAAGAATTGCACAACTTGTAATACTTCCATATCCTGAAATATCATTTAAAGAAGTTGATAAGTTAAGTGAGACTTCTAGAGGTATTAATGGTTTTGGTTCAAGCGGCAAATAAACTACATCATCCTTAAAATCCAATAAAATTAATATTAAAAATAAACAGTTTAGCGCTTACTAAACTGTTTATTCTTTTTACATATTTTCTTTACATTTCATACAAATTCCTTCATCAGAAAAATCTTTTGAATAAGTCCAACATCTAGGACATTTCATGCCTGTTGATTTTTCAACTTCTATTTTCTTTTCATTAGAATTTATTACCTCAAGTTCAGATACTATAGAAGCAAGTGCAATGTTTTCTTTATTTTCTTCTATAAAATTATACTCATCGCCATTTGTATAAATAGTAATTTTGCAGTCTAATGCACTACCGATTTTCTTTTCTGCACGTGCATTTTCAATATCTTTTGCAAAACTTTCTTTGATATCAAATATTTTATTCCACTTTTCTATTAATTTATCATCAATGTATCTACTATCCTCTACTGGGAAATCTTCTAAAAGTATACTTTTCTTTTTATCTTCTTTAGTCTTCATAAAACTATATATTTCCTCAGATGTAAATGAAAGTATAGGTGATATAAGTCTGACAAGTGTAAATAAAATATCATACATTGAAGATTGAGAACTTCTTCTTAAGTCATGATCTATTCTAAATGTATATAGTCTATCTTTTATTACATCTAGATATTTACTTGAAAGTTCATTTGTACAGAATCTATGAATTTCGTTATATACCAAATGATATTCATAAGAATTATATGCTTCATTTATGTACTCAACTAATTTATTTAATTTGTACATTATATATCTATCAAGTTCATCTCTATTTTCGTATTCTACATAGTCTTTTTTAGGATCAAAATCATTAGTATTTCCTATTAAAAATCTAACTGTATTTCTAATTTTTTTGTACACCTCGGATATTTGTTTTAATATATCTTTTGATAAACGTATTTCACTATGATAATCTGAAGATGTAGCCCAAAGCCTTAGAATATCAGCTCCATATTCATCAACAATATCAAGTGGTGCTATACCATTACCTAAAGACTTAGACATTTTTCTTCCTTCACCATCTACAACCATACCATGAGTTACAACTTCTTTATATGGTGCATATCCTTTTGTTGCAACAGATGTTAAAAGTGATGATTGGAACCATCCCCTATACTGGTCATTTCCCTCTAAATACATATCTGCTTTTCCTTCAGGTAATCCATAATTTTCATTTAGTACTCCTACATGTGAAGAGCCAGAATCAAACCATACATCCATTATATCTTTTTCTTTTATAAGCCTGTCACATCCGCACTCACAGATATGTTTTTTACCTAATATTTCTTCAGGTGTTTTTTCAAACCATGAATTAGAGCCTTCATTTTCAAACATTTCTATTACTTTTGCTATAGTTTCTTCATTTATGTATTCTTTTCCGCATTCTTCACAATAAAATATAGGAATAGGAACACCCCATGAACGTTGTCTTGAAATACACCAATCACTTCTATCCTTAATCATGTTAGTCATTCTCTCTACTCCCCAATCAGGATACCACTTTACATTGTGTATTTCTTCCAATGCTTTTTCTCTGAATCCATCAATAGATGCAAACCATTGAGTAGTTGCTCTATATATAACTGGTTTTTTACATCTCCAACAATGTGGATATTGGTGAGTAAGTTCTTTTGCTGCAAATAAAGCTTTAGTTTCTTCTAAAAATTTAATTATCTCTTTATTTGCTTTAGCGTAGAACATTCCCTCAAATTTTCCAGCTTCTTTAGTCATATGTCCATGTTTATCAACTGGTACTATAATATCTATATCTTTATATCTCTTACAACATAAATAGTCTTCATGTCCATGTCCAGGTGCTGTGTGAACACAACCCGTACCAGCATCTAATGTTACATACAAATCTTTATCAGACCCTAATATTACTCTTGATGTTTTGTTTTCTATTACAGGATTTAAGCATATAATATTTTCTAATTCTTTTCCCTTAAACTCTGCAATTATTTTATATTCTTCTATATTACCAACTTGCATTACTTCTTCTAATAGTTCTTTTGCCATAACATAATTTTCATTTGCTCCATCTTTAGTACTCTCTACTAAAACATAGTCAAAATCTGGGTTTAACGTTATAGCTTGGTTTCCAGGAAGTGTCCAAGGAGTTGTTGTCCAAATTACTACATATGTATTATCTAAAGATACGTAATTTTTAAATAATCCTTTATCATCTTGTACTTTAAATTTTACATATATTGAAGTTGATGTATCATCTTTATACTCTATCTCAGCTTCAGCAAGAGCTGTCTCACAGTCACTACACCAATATACAGGTTTTAAATCCCTATATATATATCCTTTTTTATACATATCTCCAAATACACCAATTTGTTTTGCTTCAAAATCTTTATTTAATGTAAGATATCTTTTGGATTTATTTCTATAATCTCCAAGTCCACCTAATCTTTCAAATTGCTTAGCAGTTCTTTCCACTGCATCAAGTGCAAAATCTTTGCATATTTCTCTAAATTTTGAAACTCCAACATCATCTTTTGTAATCTTTTTTTCTTGTTGCACTTTCTTTTCAATTGGAAGTCCATGTGTATCCCATCCAGGTACATATGGTGCATAATATCCATTCATTGTCTTATATCTAATTATTATATCTTTTAATATTTTGTCTAAAGCATGACCTGCATGTATATCACCATTTGCATATGGTGGTCCATCATGAAGTACAAAAGTTTTTCCTGTATTTTTATTTTTTTCTAATGCTAAATAATATACTTTATCGTTAATAAATTTATCAAGAATTGCCGGTTCTTTTTTTGGTAAATTTCCTCTCATCTCAAATTCTGTTTTAGGCAGATTTAAAGTTTTTGAATAATCTTTTTTTTCTTCCATAATCTTTACTCCTTCCAAAATACAAAAATATATAAAAAACGCACATACCTGTATACAAAGGTTGTGCGAAACTATCTATACCTTAATATACAACATACCAACATATGTGTCCTTTATTACGTAAGGAATACGGCGACGCTTACTACTATTTCAGCTAGCAACTCAGAGATGATTTTCGCTATAAGTTAATCTAACTAGGCTTACACCGTCCCTAGCTCGCTTTGTATTTGGCTTATAACTACTCTTTCTCGTCATAGTTTTTATATATTTTATTTGTTTTACATGATTATTATACCACAACAATATATTATTGTAAATATACAAATTTATAATTTTTTCATATAAATTTTAACAATAAAATTCAACTGT
The DNA here is from genome assembly GCA_964617175.1 of uncultured Clostridium sp. Taxonomy (GTDB): domain Bacteria; phylum Bacillota; class Clostridia; order TANB77; family CAG-465; genus CAG-465. Next base: position 9,187 of record CAZTVT010000023.1, on the reverse strand, counting down.
GTCTGTACTATTAAACTTTTTCCATTGTGCTATTACAAAAAAATAATTTGAAGTGATAACATCAAGTATATTATTTAAATCTTTACTTAGAATTTTGCTATTATTGTTTGCTAAAATACAGCGCCCTCTTTTGGTAAGCCATACCTTAGTAGAATTTTTTAAAAGTTTTACTTTAGAAACATGTACATGAATAGGCTCGTCGCTTTCATTAGCCCAAAAATATATTTTATATCCGGAAATTTCAAATATACTAGGCAATTTTTATTCTCCCTTCTCTTGCCCATTTATAGAAGAATGGTGCACCTTGCTCTACAATTTTTTTAAACATATCTATTTCCTCTTCTCTATAATTTCCTTATTTATATACTATTTTATAACTTGGAAGCTCAAACCTTACACTATCAAAGCCATTTTCAGTAGGTCTTTCAAAGTGTACATAATGAAGTCCTTCTTCTAAAGGTATATTATTAATAAAGCAATATTCTATTTTTTCTAATAATATATTTTTGTTTAGCACCCATAAAAATTTCTCAAAATCCATAGGATACATAGTTTTAGTAATAACTTTTCCAACAGGAAAAGAAAAATTTATTGAATTTATATGTACTCCTAAGAGTGACCCAGTGGCAACAACAGCATATTCTTTTGCATCTTCTGCAAAATATTTTAATGATGTAAGCGCTCTATTACAAGTTTGTATTTCATCAAATATTATTAGGGTTTTTTTAGATTAATTTTTTCATTATAATATTCCTCTAGTACTTTAATAATATTTTTGGGCGATATATTATCGTTAAAATATGGCAATAAATTTGCTTCTCTTTCAAAATTAACATAAACTGTATTTTTATAATCATTTTTACCGAATTCTTGTAAAACCCATGTCTTCCCTATTTGTCTCGCACCATATAGAACTAATGGCATTTTCTCAGATTTTTAATTTTTCCAATTTATTAATTCATCATATATTTTTCTTTTCAATATAATCACCTTAATTAAATTATACATTTATCCAATGAATTTATCAACAATAAGTTCTAAAAAATGTGTTTTTAAACATTTTTTGGAACTTAAAAATGTGCTTTTTTACATTTTTTAGAACTTATCGCTGTATTTTTTTACAACTTTTCTTTAAAAGCTCTATTTGATAAGTATCATCTAAAACCGCTTTTTTACTAGCTTTTAAAATTTCGTTATAATCAATTTCAGAAAAATCTATCTCATAGCCACATTCTAACATAAGTTCACGTATAAACTCACGAATCGCTCTACCGATTTCCTTCACGAAATGGATGTATTACATTTAGTTCTGTCATATAATATGATATTTTTTTTATAAACTCATCAAAAGATAAACCCTTTAAAGTTTCTACGTCAATTTCTATCATTAATTTTGTTAAATTTTCTTCAATATATTCATACTGCGAAAAAACAAAGTTTTCTTTTATTATGTTTTCAAGTCTATACATTCCAGCAAAATCATATACATCACAAAACAAATAACTATGAATAAATTTAAGTCTTTTTTCGTCAAATTTATTTGGAAACTCTACTTCATTAATAGTTGCAAGTTTAAAAGCAACCACCTTTTTTTCATACCTATCTAATTTTTTTTTATCCTTAATATCAAGCTTATTTACAAGTATATCAGTTCCTTTATATGTATATCTAGAATTTATTACATCATACACTTTCTCTTCACCACTTTATATATTCCTAAACTCTTCTTTTATCATTTCAATTCCTTGTTTTTCTGTAATATCCTTATTTAAGAAACTATTTATTAAATCTATATCATCCTTTTCCAAAAACATACCTTCTATTGCCAGACTTGCTTGTATATTTTTTACAACTTTTTCATTTTCATTTATATTCATAATAATCACCTCAAATTACAACAAGTGGTATTGTTGTTTCTTCCTTAGTTAAACCTGAATGATTACCTTTGGTATTTATTTTATCTTCCAAATTTATTGTATCACATACCATAAATTTATTATTTACAACTATAGCTATATATTCTCCAAGAGAATCTAATGTATTCTTACTTAAACTTTCATTTCCAAACAGTTTAAACTTATCTACTTCTTCCTTAGTTAAAAGTATAACATCTTGTCCAAACTCTTTCATAAAAGTATCTTCAAAATCTTTTTTACAATCCTCTTTTACAAAAAAGCTTATCATTCTTGTATCAATACTTGGCAGTGCATAGAAAAATTTTGTATAATCATTATTCTGATTTAAGTACATCATATTTACCATGTCAACTTGTCCATGATCGGCAGTAAGTATGATTGTTAAATCTTCATTTTCTTTTTTTACTTTCTTTATCCCTTCTTCTATTTCATTTATAATATTTTGCACCTCACTACTTTTAGTTCCATACCTATGAGATGTTTCATCTAAACCATCAATATATAAATAACTAAAACTACTATTGTTTTTCTTTATTTTATTAGACATATTTAAAAAAGCTTCTTTTATAGAATAAAATCCATGAGTATTTGAATTAATTCCACTAAACATTTTTGAAAAATCTGATGATATAATCTCTCGTGGCATTGAAATATTGACTGTAGTATTTAAAGCGTTTAAAGTACTATTAAATTCAAATACATCTTTTGTATCTATTCCCTTTTCTTTTAAATTAATACCTGTTTTTCTTTCCACAAAAGGCAATGGACAAAAACTAATATCTTTATTTCTTAAATACTGCCACCATCCAAGTATTCCATGTTCTGATGGATATTTAGCACTTGCAATACTAGATAGTACGCAAGCCGTAGAAGTTGGATTTACCGTACTGATACTAGTTTTTAAATTACTTTTTAAAACTGAATTATCACTTAAATCTTTTACTTTATAATATCCCAAACCATCTACTAACACGAAAAGAATTTTATCTTTAGGATTTATATATTTATCTAAGACTTCTTTCTTTTTAGAATCTAACTTAAAATTTGTACCAAAATGGTTATAAATATATCTTACTAAGTCTACTATATCTATATCATCATAATTTTTACTATCTAAATATGCATTTAATTTATCCATATTTTCTTTTAAATTTTGCATTAAAATCTCCTCTACTTATATATATTACTATTTTATACACTTTTTCTTTATATGTCAACATATTTCTCATATTTATAGTACTTAACGTAGTAAAGTCTAAAATTTCAAAGTAAATTCTACCACACCCCTAAGGGATAGAATTTAGTATGACAGTAAGTTCTATCCAGTAGACTTATGTTAAGTACACTGAATCCATTTCAATTTTTTAAAATATTTCATTCCAATTAATTTCCTTATTAGGGATTTCAATATTATAACCTTCTAAATTTATTAAATAAAAATTTACTCCTATTACTTGTTATACATTTGATTTCAATTTCGTCACTATCAGGCATTATAATAGACTTTCAACCTAGATTTATGGCATGCCACTCTATACTAAAAAAAGGATAAACTAAAAAAACATAGTTTATCCTTTTTGTTTATATATTATCTTTTGCTTCTTCAAACCTACTAATAACTTTATCTTTTCCTAATATTTTCATAATAGAATATATATCAGGAGTATTATGTCTGTTTGTTATCGCGATTCTTATTATGTCTGAAAAATCTGCAATACTTCCAACAAAATTATCAGGATTTTCTTTATACTCTTTCATATTTGTACAAAATCCTTTTTCTTCAGCAAGATTTTTCATATTAGAAAACCATTCATCCTTATCGTTATTTTCATCATACACTTTTATATAATTTTCTAATACACTAGATATTACCTCTTTAGTCAATTTATTATCTATCTTAAAATCATAACCATCCTTTATATCATTTTTGTAATACTCATCAAAGAAATAAAAGAATGTATCCATTATATCTTCCCATTTGTATATATCCTTACGTATTTTTTTTGCCCCATCTCTTTCTAGTGCAAATATTTTTTTACTGTATTCTAGGTCTTTAGATATAACACTATATACTTCTTCGTTATATTCTTTTGACCATTCTAAAACAGCATTTAAAACTTCATCACTATTCATCCTAGATATTACTTCTTTTGATACATCATTTAATTTTACATTATCAAATAAAGCTCCTGAGGTATTTATCTTCTTTAACTTCATTTCAAACTCATCATTAGAAACCATTTTATTTGCTCTTTTCCAATTTTCAAAATCAGAATTTATTATTGTAAGAAGATATTCATTTACAGACTCAATTGGATATCCTGCTTTTAAAAAATATGCAACTGCTGCTTCATTATCTTTTCTTTTGCTAAGTTTTCTTTTAGATGTACCATCCATTTTCATTATACTTGGAAGATGAACATATACAGGTGCTTTAAATCCCATTGCATAAAATAATTCCAAATGAATTGGAACTGATGATACCCATTCTTCCCCTCTTATTACATGTGTAGTTCTCATAAAGTGGTCATCACAAATATGTGCAAAATGATAAGTAGGAAGTCCATCAGATTTTATAATTACTACATCTTGATCATTTTGTGCTATTTCTATTTTTCCTTTTATACCATCTTTAAAACTTACTTTTTTTAGATGAGATCCATTTGATCTGAATCTTAATATATATTTTTCACCATTCTTTATTCTTTCAATATACTCATCTACAGATATATTTCTACACTTCGCATATACTGAATAATATCCTGGTACAATTTTGTGTTCTTCTTGATAATCATGTGTTTTTTGAAGCATTTCTGGAGTACAAAAACAAGGATATGCTAGTCCTTTTAAAACTAAATGTTTTGCACATATTCTATATATATCTGCTCTCTTACTTTGCGTATATGGGCCATATTCTCCAATTTCTTCATCTTCAGACATAACGCCTTCATCTGGAACTATTCCGAATTCTTTCATTTGAGATGTTAAATCTTTAACACTATCTTTTACTTCTCTTTTTCTATCGGTATCTTCAATTCTTAAATAAAACACACCATCTGTTTGATTTGCAAGCTTTTTATCTATAAGTGAAGTAAATAAAGAACCTGTGTGAAAAAAACCTGTAGGAGAAGGAGCAAAACGTGTAACACAAGCTCCTTCTTTTAAATTTCTTTCAGGATATCTTTTTTCTAAATCTTCAACTGTTTCTGTCACGTCAGGAAATATTAAATTTGCAAGTTCTTCATATTTTGCTTTTAAAATTTCATCCATTATATAACCACCTTTAGTTTCTATTTCTATCCAAATCAACATCCATCAAAATTGGTAGTATCATTGGTTGACGCTTTGTTTTAGAATAAACATAACGCATTAAATTTTCTCTTAAATTTGATTTAATGTTAGACCATTCACGAATATTTTCTTTGTCACACCTATCAAGTTCTTCTTTAGCTACTTTTTTTATTTCTTCCATTAAATCTTCACTTTCTCTAACATAAACAAAACCACGTGTAACAATATCAGGTCCAGCAATTACTTTTGCAGTTTTTCTATCTAGCGTTACTACAACAATAATTACACCATTTTCTGATAAAAGCTGTCTATCTCTAATTACTATATTACCAACATCACCAACACCTAGTCCATCAACTAATATCATTCCTGATGGTACTTGAGTTGTTATCTTAGCCTCTTCTTTTCCAATCTCTAAAGTTTTACCATTTTCCATTATAAATATATTTTCTTTAGGAGTGCCAGTACTTACAGCAAGTTCACCATGTATTTTTAAAAATCTATATTCACCATGAACTGGCATGAAATATTTAGGTTTTACTAAACTTAACATTAGTTTTAATTCTTCCTGACATGCGTGACCTGATACATGTACATCTGCAAGCTGGTTATATATTACTTCTGCTCCTAATTTTTCAAGTTCATCAATTACTTTATCTATTGATTTTTCATTTCCTGGTATAGCTGATGATGAAAATATTACTAAATCATCAGGTGTTATTTGAACTTTTTTATGTTCGCCAGCTGACATACGACTAAGTGCAGACATTGGTTCTCCTTGAGTTCCTGTTGTTATAATTAATAGTTCCTCTGGATTATAATTATTTATTTTATCTATATCAATAATTGTTCCTTCTGGTACCTCTAAATATCCAAGTTCTTGCGATACAGCAAGTACATTTACCATACTACGACCAACTACTGCAACTTTTCTATTAAATTTTACAGCAGAATTCATTATTTGTTGCATTCTATGTATATTTGAAGCAAAAGTAGCAACAATTATTCTTTTTTTGCAATTTGTAAATATTTTATCAAACTCACGTCCAACAATACTCTCAGACATAGTATATCCTTCTCTTTGAGCATTAGTACTATCAGACATAAGTAATACTACACCTTCTTCTCCAAGTTCTGCAAGTCTTGCAAAATCCATTGGCTTTGAATCAATTGGTGTATAATCTATTTTAAAATCTCCTGTATGAATTACGGTACCAACCGGTGTTTTTATAGCAAGACCTGCTGAGTCAGCTATTGAGTGTGTCATTCTTATAAATTCTACTTTAAAATGTTTTAAAGATATAACGTCACGTGGTTTTACTTGTTTTAACTTTGTACTTTTTTCTAAATGATGTTCTATTAATTTTGCTTTTATTAATCCAAGCGTTAATTTAGTTCCATATATTGGAACATTAATCTTCTTTAAAAAATATGGTATTGCACCAATATGATCCTCATGTCCATGTGTTATAAACAAAGCTTTTACTTTATCTTTATTTCTTTCTAAATATGATATATCTTGTATTACTAAGTCAACACCTAACATATCGTCCTCTGGAAAAGCAAGACCGCAATCTACTACAATTATCTCATCTTTATATTCAAATACAGTCATATTCTTTCCTATTTCATTAAGTCCACCTAAAGGTATAATTTTAAGTTTAGACTCTTTAAATATTGTAGGTTTTGAAGACTTTACAACAACTGGCTTAGAGTCAACATTTAAAAATTCAACACTAGGTCCTTTTTTTAATAACTTCCTTTTCGTATCTTTTAATAATTCTTTATTATTTAATAAGTCAGTTCTATCTTTTCCAATACTTCTCGTATTTGTATTTCTCTTTCTTGTTAATTCAGTTCTTTTTTTATTTGTAGAGGCACTTGCCCCTTTTCTTTTGTAATCTTTTTTTTCTTCCATTAAATTATTATTCCTCCTTTATATTTACTTTTCAATTTACTTTTAACCACGAACAATATATATTATAGTATTTCTACTATTATATTTTAAACTATAATTACAACACGAACTTAAGTATAACATATATATTATACACCCATAGCCAAAAAAAGTCAAATTAGAGAAATGTCTAATTTTGACTTTTTAAAACAATTCTACAAAATATACTTTTTTACCCTATACTTATTTACAATCATTAATATACTTTTTATAACATTTTCTACAGACTGCTTTATACATTTCGTTACCACCAACTAATATTTTATCCCCATCTATTATAGCTTTACCATCTTGATATCTCATATTTATAGTAGCTTTTCTTCCACATTCACATATAGTTTTTATTTCTTCTATTTTATCAGCTATTGCCATTAATTCCTCTGATCCCTCAAAAAGTTCACATTTAAAATCTGCTCTTAGTCCATAACAAATAACTGGTATATTTAAATAATCTACAACATCAGATAATTCATTTACTTGTTTTTTTGTTAAAAAATTACATTCATCTACTATAACACAATCAGGTTTAGCTTCTAAACTTGATATATAATCATATACATTAGTATTAGGATAACAAATTACAGCATCTCTTTGAAGTCCTATCCTTGTTGTAACTTTTCCTGTTCCATATCTTGTATCAGTTGATGGTACCATAAGTAAACACTTTTGATTTCTTTCTTCATAATTATATGCAACTTTTAGTAAATCAATTGATTTTCCTGATCCCATAGTTCCATATCTAAAATATAATTTTGCCATATATCCACACCTCTTTAATTAACAACTATAGTATATCAGTATTATACTATTTTTTCAACAATTTATTTATAAACTATATATTTAATATTAATAAATTAAAAAAATCAGAAATATACTTATTCTTTTAAGCTGATATTATTTTCTTTTTCTAATTGTTTTAAGCTCTTTTTTGGTGTAGGAAGGTCTTCTGGCATAATTCCGTCCTGCTTCTTTAATAGCTTTTCTAACTATTTTTCCTATTTTATTATGAGTATCACAAGCTTCCTTTTCAGTATCAATTTTATCTTTTTTTAATCTTTGTTCTGTTTGAGAAATTCTAAATAAATTAGCTATAAGTTCATCACTTCCCATATTATCTAAAATATCTTCTCTATATCTTAACCCTTTTCTTTTAGCAATATCATCAGCCGTTTCACCATTATATAGTCCTCTATATCCTGCATTATGAAATTTATCAAAATTTTTCACTCCTGCTTTCTTAGCAGTTTGATTAAGCGAGTAATTTCCTTTTTTTGTTAGATTTCTTTGATAAAATCTTTTTTCATCTTCTGTTAGCTTACTATATTCTTTTTCAGTAATTTCTTGTTTTCTAGTTTGAACCACAAAATATGTTTGTGCTAAAGCTATAACCTTTTTTCTACTATCACCATTTTGTGCTATAAGATAACAAGCATAGCGAGTTAATTTATAGTCTTTTATTTCCACTTCTACATTATTAGCACGTTTTGACAACTTGCCAACGTTGGCAAAATGTTCAAATACATTAATATCGCTATTTTCACAAGATTTTTAGGCTTTATCAATTACGTTTTCAAATCTTCTCCATTGCTTATATTCCAAAATTACCATTAGTTCTCTAGCATACCAAAATGCAACACCATTTTCATCGATATGTTTTATATCCTCAAATGTTTTGTTGTTATTATCCATATCTTTCATAAATATCAGCTCCTTTTCTTAATATTTAATAATTAAACTTTTAACTATTTATACAATATTATAAAACATTTATTTGCAAAAAAATCAATTGCTTTTTCTTTTTTATTTAAATTTTGATTTTAATATGATAATACAAAACAAACTTTTAAGTCATATACTTATTTACAATCATTAATATAAATTTTATACCTTTTTCTACAGAACAGAGAATATCTAATTTTAGAAAGGATGAATATAAATGTTATTAAAAATTAAACAAAATCATAAGAGTTGGATCTATGTCAAGTTTTTAGACACATTTTTTTACGAATTTTTATAATTTTTT
>CAZTVT010000022.1:0-17597 GCA_964617175.1 uncultured Clostridium sp. | reverse complement strand
ATGTTTACCTCCTTGTATTATTAATTTTTTGACATTCCTTTTTGCGAAAGCCATAGCGTTTCATCTTTATATATAGCATCTACTATAATATCGCCATCACTATTTTTATAAAAAATTAAATTCCTTTATTTATAATTTTTTAAGTGTTAGAATAAATCTCACTATCCAATTTAATAATATTATTTTATTCTCGTTAATAAAATCACTCTTTAAAGTTCTATATCTACTTTATTTTCAATTCTAAGTTTATATTATCTTGTAATAAACAATCTTCTAATGTCATATCATCTTTTAAAATATACATTTTTTTATATTTTCTTTTTATTGAATCATCATAATAAGGTTTAAACACTTCTTCTAATCTTTTAATAAAGTGTTCGTTATTACCACGAATTAGACATCTTTCTTTAACTTTTTCAAAGTTATTTAAATCTGGATATGCAATAGAGTATTCAATATTTGCTTTATCAAAATAATCAAAATGTTCTGGCTTTAATTAAACTAAAACAACATCATACTTTTCTTGAGCTTCAATTATTGCTTTATAATAATTATTTGGCCACTTTGAATTTAATTTTCTAAAAGTTCCTTTTCTTTTTTCAACTGGTATATCTTTTAAATCAGAATTATCATGTTTGTATTCACTTGATTCGATATCTATTACGTTACTATATTTTTTCCCTAAATTTGATTTGCCACAAGTAGCAAATGCAAAAATAATAGTTACTTTTCCCATATTTCCTCCTAAAATTCATATTGCCTATCTTACAAACTTTTATTATACTTTCTAAAAAATTACTATTTTTTAATGTATTATAATTATTATATTTTAAAGAGAATCATAACTTTATTTATCATTTTCTGCATATTGTGGAAGATTTGAAGGAATATCACATTCATCTGTTGGTATTCCTCTTGTATCAAGTATTTTCATTAATGCTATGCTTAAAGCCGCATTTTGCATAACTCTTTTTCTCATTTCTATAATTGCATGTGGATTATTAACATCTATATCATCAATTTTTTGAATACGTTTTCTAAACATTCTTCTCCATTCTTCAATATTCCATTTTCCGTTATATTCTCCCCATAAATATTCTTCTAATTTTCTTGAAGCAATTATAACTTCCCTAATTTGTTCTTCTTCATCTGTAAACATTTTTATCATCTCCATTTAATATACTTAAATTTTTACAACAATATATAGAATTTATTCTTTATCCTTTTTTTATTTGATTTATATTTTATTTAATTAAACCACCACTACATTTCAATTCATATATTTTTACATCATTTTTATAAATTGTTTCCACTCCATTAAAACAATTTAAATCTCCCTCTACTTTAAAAGTATACTTGTACTCTCCATTAATAAATTCCTTAGGTCCTCTTACAGGAATTACGTTTACATCCTTGCCAACAAGCATTAAAGCTGGTCGTAGAGCATTATCCATTGTTTCTTCCCCTAATGTTTCATCTAATGTAACTCCATAATAATTCATAGCCCAATATGTTTTATTATCTATATAAACAACTTCTTCTCCAATAAATCTAGTACCACCAAAATATGTGTCATGATAAATCATATTATCCCTTTTATACTCATAATCTTTAGAATTTAATCTGGTGCTTGCTATTCTTTCACCAAAATTATTTGCATATGTCTGCTTTTTAGCTTCGATTAAGAAATCTTTTATTTTATTCATTTTTTATTCCTTCTTTCTTTTTGTCTACTAACTCTTTATGGTAAAAATAATTTATATATTTTATATCATTTTCTTTACAATAATTATTGATTTCTTCTGCTAATTCTTCCCAATAATCATTATTTTTATTATCATATATTTCAATGTATTCAGGATAAAATTCATTATAATTCTGTTTAATATAATCTAAAACATCTTTTTTATAACTACCTCTTAAATTAAGATTTTCAAACCAATATTCGTCTATATATTCTTTTGATATTTCTATTATTTTTTTCCATTCTGTTATATATGGAAAAATCGGAGACATAAATAGCACTGTGTAAATTCCATTTTCATGCAATTTTTGTAGTGTCTCTAATCTATCTTTTATAGAACTAGCGTTGTCCATGTCATTTTTAAATTTTTCATCTAAAGTATTAATAGACATACTAACTGTTAAATTTTGTATTTGCTTTAATAAGTCAATATCTCTTAAAATTAATTTCGATTTTGTAGATATTGATAAGTAACAATCTGAATTAATTAATTGCTCTAAAATACTTCTAGTAATATGATACTTTTCTTCTACTTCATTATAGCAATCAGTAACTGATGATAAAAAAACGTTTTTTTTAGAAATTTTATTTAAGTTAATTTTTTTATCACATTTTTTTATATCAACAAATTCTCCCCAAATTTCTTCATGTCCTGTAAATCTTTTCATGAAGGAAGCATAGCAATATCTACAACCATGTGAACACCCAACATATGGGTTAATAACATAATCACTAGATGGCAAATTAGATTTAGTTAAATAATCATGAACATTTATTTCTTTGATTTTCATATGCATCCTCCTTTTTATTTTTTATATAAATTATATATAAATAATTTTTTAAATAGTAATACATCTTTAAGTTATTTTTTTAGGTTTTTATGAATTACTAATTATTTTCACAATATCAAGATCCGAAATTCTATTATTTACAAATGCCGTAATAGCATCTGTTATCCAATCGTAAGCTCTTAGTTTATCTTTCATTGCAAGAATTTCCTCATAAGTAAACCATTTAACATCTAATATTTCATTTTTATCATACATAATATTTTCTTCTATTAATTTTGTTGAAAATATAACACTTACCCAAGAATTATTTGACATTACCTTATTTCCTATTTGTAAGACACCAGAAAGCTCTACTTTACAACCACATTCTTCAAACACTTCTCTTTTAGCGCCATCAAATATTGTTTCATTAGGATCTAAATGACCTGCTGGTAGATTCCACTTTCCCCTACATCTTTCCTTAAGCCTCTTGAACTAATAAAAACTTTCCATCTTTTTCTATTACTCCGCCAACTATTATTATTCCCATTATAATCTCTCCTTTTATAGCTTGCAACTATACTAGTTTTAAGCCTTTTCTGTTATTATACCATTTTTATATAATTGTGTAAAGAAAAAAAAGCAGTCTAAAATAATTAGACCGCTTTTTCGTTAATAAACTATCCCGATGCAAGCATACGGGGTATTAGTTTGCCCTACTCAAATAATGTTAATTGACCTCTATATAATTTTGAATATTCTTTTCCTTGATTTCTCACATAATTTTCGATCTGTTTTTCATTAGCATTTTTTCCAACTGTACTAACGAAATAGCCTGCACTCCATATATTTCCTCCCCATAATTTTTTATTCACTTCTGGATACAGTCTATATATTTCTCTTGCTGTTATACTTTTTATTATTTTAACTATACTTGTCGGTGCAAAGGTTGGTACTGACTGTATCAAGAAGTGAACATGATCTCCATCTGTTCCTATTTCCAACACATTAATTTCATATCGTTTGGCTATTTCTTTACACGTATTTATCAATATTTCATCTACTCTATTATCGAAAATTACTCTTCTATATTTTGCCGGGCAAACATAGTGGTACAATAATATTGATACATTGTGTGATTTATGTATATACTCACTCAATTTTTATCATCTCCATTTATCTTTTTCTATATTGTACCACGGTTCTTGTTACGATGCAAGCATCGGGGAATGTTACCCGTAGAGATTCAACATTTTTTGATAACTTTTTTGTAATTAAGATAAATCAAATGTATTCCAACAAATAAAATCAAGATCAAAAGTAAGATAAGTATAATCTCTTGTTGTATAACATTATTATAAATATTTGCTTTTTCTAACTTTCTATCTGTTAAAATTTGTATTAATATCATATATAATACTTTGTGTTTCTTATTTTATTTGTTCCATATACTTATCTGTTTTTCTTTTGGTTACAAAAACACATAGCCAGAAGAAAATAGAAAGAGAAGAACAATAAATTACATAAGCTAATGTGTATCCTATATCATTTATCACAACATTAATGGTAACAGAAAACATTATTGCAATTAATATAAGTATAAAAGTAATTCTTTTTGTCATAAAGACGCATCCTAAATATAGTTAAATTTCAAAATATTGTTATCCATTGCATAATTTGAAACAGCAGTAAAATTTTTATCATAATTATAACTATTTTGACCAAATGTAAGCCACATTTCAGAAAAAGATTTTCCACTTTTTAATAAATCTTGAACTCTTTTATCATTAAAAGTTGGATTATCTTTCTGATCACTTAAATCAACACAGTTCTCCTCATCATAAATTTTACTCTGCAAATCACATTCAAGTTTATCACACCAATATGCAAATTTAGCTTCTTTAGTCTTTCTTGCATCAAATTCCAAAATCAAACTTTCTATTTGATCTTTATCTATTAAATTTCCTAATACTTTTTTTACAGCTTTATGCCCCAATTCTTTCTTATTACCATCAGCAATTTGAAACAATGTTAAATCACCAATGTATATTTCCTCTAATTCATGAACAGCCAGCATATACAAAACTTTCATAATATCTATATCTTTATAATCATATTCTGATTTCATGGCAATAGCTAACATTTGAACACCAAATATATGCTCTGCCACACTTTCTAGCCGATCACGTTTTACATTCCAATTTTTCCAACCAGTTCTTATAACGTCTTTTAACTTATTACATAATACGTAATATCTCACTACATTTTCTTCTTTCATTTTATTTACCTCCTAATTATAGTTCTTATATCAATAATCATGATATAATTTACTGAATTTTCTATATTAATATACCATATTTTTTTACATAAAGTCAAATAAAAACTACCAGATAGTTAAATCTGATAGTTTTAATATTAATCCATTTTTTCTTTAGTCTTAGCAGCCTTACCTACTCTATCTCTTAAATAGTATAGTTTTGCACGTCTTACTTTACCTTTTCTTGTTACTTCAACTTTAGCAACTTTTGGTGAATGTACTGGGAATGTTCTTTCAACACCTACACCAGAAGATATTTTTCTTACTGTAAATGTTTCATTAAGTCCAGCATTTTGACGTTTTATAACAGTACCTTGGAAGATCTGAATTCTTTCTTTATCTCCCTCTTTAATTCTAACTGATACTTTAACAGTATCACCTATATTAAATTGTTCTACTGTATCTTTCATATTTTCTTTTTCTATAGCTTTTATAATGTCCATCTTTTTCCCTCCTTTTATTTTAAGTTTTATTTATATCATTATATTTTTTTAATAAGTCTGGTCTATTTTTTTTAGTTATTCTAATAGATTCATTTTTTCTAAAATCAGCAATCTTTTTATGATTTCCTGTTTTTAATATATCAGGAACTTTTCTTCCTCTAAAATCGTCTGGTTTTGTATATTGTGGATATTCAAGTAAATTATTTGTATGTGATTCTTCATTTAAGGATTCTTCATTTATAACCCCTGGAATAAGCCTAATAATACTATCCATAAGAACTTGGCTTGCAAGTTCTCCTCCAGTTAAAACATAGTCACCAATTGATATTTCCTCAATTTTATATTCTTCTATAATTCTTTCATCTATTCCCTCATAATGACCACAGACAAGTATATAATTTGCTTTAGTCTTTGCAAGTTTATTTGAAATATTATAATTTAAGAGTTTACCTCTTGGAGATAAATAGATAATCTTTATATCATTATCATATTTACTTAAAATTTGAGTTGCATAATCAATTGCACCAGCTAAAGGTTCACATGACATTACCATCCCACTTCCCCCGCCATATGGCGGAAAATCTACTTTTTTATGTTTGTTTAAAGAAAAATCGCGTATATCTATTACATCAACACTTACTTTTTCTTCATCAATAGCTCTTTTAACAATACTAGTATTTAAAAAGCCATCAAACATTTCTTTAAAAAGTGTAAGTACAATAAATCTTGTCATATTAATCCTTTCATAACTTCCACATACATTTTACCATTTTTTATATCCACTTTTTTTATTACCTCTTTTATTGCAGGAAGATATATCTTTTTATTATCTAAAGTTATTATTTCATATACATCATTTGCTGAACATTTTTGTACATCATTAAGAATACCTAATTTTTTTTCATCCATATCAAACACTTCAAGTCCAATAAGTTCAAAAATATAATATGTACCCTCATCAAGTTTTTCTAAACTTTGTTTTTGAATATACATATCTTTGTTTTTTAGTTTTAAAGCCTCATCAGGATTTGAAATGTTTTTTATTTTTACAATTAACATATTCTTATGTACTTTTGCAGTTTCTATATTACATTTTTGTGTAAGTTCTTTGTCTAAATAAAATTCTTTTATCTTAGCTAAGTTATAGATATCATCAGTATATGGATAAATTTTAACTTCACCTTTTATACCATGTGTGTTTACAATCTTACCTATTAAAATATAGTCCACCTTATTTTTTCTCCTCAACATCTACTAACACTTTTTTAGAATTTTTCATTCCATATGAATTAATTATCTCTCTTATAGCTCTTATAATTCTACCTTCTTTACCAATAATTCTACCCATATCAGATGAGTCAACACTTAAGTGTAGTACAAGTTTAGAGTCTTCTTTTAGTTCTTCACTAACAACTACTTTGTCAGGATTAGTTACAAGGTTTTTAACTAAATACTCTAATAATTCTTTATACATTTTTTTCCTCCTTATATTTCTACTCCTGCTTTTTTAATAAGAGCAGCTGCAGTATCAGTAGGTTTTGCACCTTTTTTTATCCATTCTGTCACTTTTTGTGTATCTACTTTTAATTCAACAGGTTCAACCATAGGATTATATGTTCCTACTTTTTCTATAAATCTTCCATCAGCTGGGAATCTTGAATCAGCTACAACTAAAGTATAATATGGATTTTTCTTTGCACCATCTCTTCTTAATCTAATTTTTACCATAATGTCACCTCCTTAAAAATCATATATGTAAATTTTTATTAATAACCAATTATTTTATCATATTCTTAAGATTTCTAAATTTATTTTTTCCTTTTGAACCATTTAAAGATTTCATCATTTTTTGCATTTGTTCAAACTGATTCATAAATCTATTTACATCTTCAACTCTATTACCACTACCATTTGCAATTCTAATTCTTCTTTTTGCATTTAAAATTTTAGGATTTCTTCTTTCCTCTTTTGTCATAGAAGTAATAATAGCATCAATTCTATATAACTGTTTTTCATCTATTTCAGCATTTTTTATTTCATTTGGAATACCAGGCATCATTCCTAATATTTGTTTAAATGAACCCATTTTCCTAATTTTTTTCATAATATTTAAATAGTCATCAAGATCAAAAGTATTCTTTCTCATTTTCTTTTCAAGTTCTATTGCTTGCTCTGCGTCAAAAGCTTTTTCTGCTTTATCAATGATAGATAAAACATCACCCATACCAAGAATTCTTGAAGCTATTCTATCTGGATAAAAAGGCTCTAAGTCACTTAATTTTTCACCAATAGAGGCAAACTTAATTGGTTTATTTGTTACCTCTTTTACTGAAAGTGCAGCACCACCTCTTGTATCAGAATCCAGTTTTGACATAGTAATAGAATCAATACCAACTTTTTCATTGAAAGTCTCTGCAACATTTACTGCTTCTTGCCCTGTCATACTATCTACTACAAGAATTATTTCATGAGGCTTTACAGCTTTTTTTAGCTCCACAAGTTCATCCATAAGTGTGTCATCTATTTGAAGACGACCAGCAGTATCAATAATTACTACATCACATAATTTTGAATGAGCAGATTTTAAAGCATTTGTTGCAACTTCTACCACATTTTTATTTTCTTCTTCACTATATACATCTATATTTAAACTTTTTCCTAAAGTTTCTAGTTGCTTTATAGCGGCAGGTCTATATACATCACAAGCTACCATAAGTGGTTTTTTTCCTTGTTTTCTCAAATAATTACTAAGCTTTCCACAAAGTGTTGTTTTACCACTACCTTGAAGTCCAACTAGCATTATTACAGTTGGCGGATTAGATGAAATGTTTAATTTTGACTCTGAAGAACCTAAAAGTTCTGTTAGTTCATCTCTTACAATTTTAACTACTTGCTGTCCTGGAGTTAAACTTTTCATTACATCTTCGCCAAGAGCTTTTTCTTTTATTCTATTTATAAAGTTTTTCACAACTTTATAGTTTACATCTGCCTCTAAAAGTGCAAGTTTTACTTCTCTTAAACATTCATTTAATTCTTTTTCTGTAATTCTTGTTTGTCCTTTTAACTTTTTTACAATACCTTGTAATCTATCTGATAGGTTTTCAAACACTATATATCATCCTCACTTAATATTCTTAATATTTCATTTTTATCTAATTTATTATCTTTACTACATATTTTCTCAATCTTACTTAATTTTTGTTTTAATTTAAGCATACCTACTTTTTTTTCATATTCTTCAAGCATTTCCTCACTTGTTTTTATACTATCTCTTACAGCTTGATACGATATGTTTTTATTTGATGCAACTTCTCTTAAAGACAAATTATATAAATAGTACTCTTCAAATATATCTTGTTGCTTCTTTGTAAGTAACTTACCATATATATCATAAAGCAAAGTAAATTTAACGTTATTTTCCATAATTCTCCTTAAAAAAATATGTGTAAAGCTAAAAAACTTTACACATATTATACACTAGTATTTAGAAAATGTCAATAAAAAAATTGGAAAAGAAGAAATTACTTTAAAAGATGTGTAAAAAATTCAAAGTTAAGTCTCCTATATATATATATTTAAACATCAATAAAAACACTAGTAATTATATATTAACACTATTTGTATTTATTGTCAATCAGATAATCATTTTTTATTTACAATATATAATTAAAATAGAACAATACCTAAAAGAATAATCTCCTACACCTTTTAGTTTTTGGCATACAAAAAAATCATTTAATATATATTCTAAATTATTATCTAATGTGTAACTTTCAACATCTTTTTCTTTAGTAAATTGTACTATACTTTTTCTTTGATATATAACACACCATCTTTTGTTTTAACATCATTATGATGATATCATTACATTTGTACTATTAGCTACAAGTCTTTTAAAGTTTAGTATTCATAATTATTCATACTATAACTTACATTATAAAAATTTTTTACTAATTTTTAAAACTTTCTATTTATTACTAAATATTGTACCGACTTTTCATTATCACCTAATATTTTTAATACCTTTAATTATATAACAGCTTGACTTGTAATAATTTTCGATATATACTTATATCATAATCTTAAGGAGGTTTTTTATGATTGAAATTAGATGGCACGGTCGTGGCGGTCAAGGTGCAAAAACTGCTTCACTACTACTTGCTGATGCAGCTTTTAATACTGGTAAATTTATACAGGGATTTCCAGAATATGGTCCAGAAAGAATGGGAGCACCAATCACTGCATATAACCGTATAAGTGACAATGAAATTAGAATTCATTCTAATATATATGAACCTGATTTTGTTGTAGTAGTTGATGATTCGCTAATAGGTACTATTGACGTAACAAGTGGTCTAAAAAGTGATGGCGCTATAATTATAAATACAAACGAAGATATAGAAGAAATAAGAAAAAAATTAAATGGGTATAATGGAAAAATATATACTATTGATGCTTCAAAAATAAGTATTGAATGTTTGAAAGCAAACTTTCCGAATACTGCAATGCTTGCTGCTGTAGTTCATGTAACAGGTATTATGTCAAAGGAAGAACTAATATCAAATATGGAGGATGCATTTAAACATAAATTTGCTAAGAAACCAGAAGTAATAGAACCAAATATGAAAGCTCTTTTAAGAGGATATGAAGAAATAAAAGGAGGTACTAAATGAAAAAAGAATATAGTTTAGGTGGTACTATCACAAAAGATGGTAACTCTGAAAATTTCAAAACTGGTGATTGGAAAAACAAATATCCATATCATGATAAAGAAAAATGCAAAAATTGTATGATGTGTGTACCTTTTTGTCCAGAAAGTTGTATAAAACATGAAGACGGAAAGTTACTTGGTATGGATTTAGATTTTTGCAAGGGATGCGGTGTATGTTCTAAAGTATGTCCTTTCCATGCAATAGAAATGAAATCTGATATAGATAAATAGGAGGTAAAATATATGGCTATACGTGAAAGATTAAGTGGTAATGAGGCCGTTGCCACTGCTATGAAACAAATAAATCCTGATACTGTTGCTGCTTACCCTATAACTCCCTCTACTGAAATTCCCCAATATTTTTCAAATTTTGTAGCTAACGGTAGTGTAGATACTGAATTTATACCAGTAGAAAGTGAACATTCTGCTATGTCTGCAACAATTGGTGCTGCGGCTGCTGGTGGTAGAGTTATGACTGCAACTTCTTCTCAGGGACTAGCACTTATGTTTGAAATGTTATATGTAGCATCTGGTATGAGACTACCTATGACCTTAATTTGTGCAAACAGAGCTTTATCTGCTCCAATAAATATACACAATGACCACTCTGATTCAATGGGTGTTAGAGATTGTGGTTTTATCCAATTATATTGTGAAAATAACCAAGAAGCATATGATAATACCATAATGGCTGTAAAAATCACAGAAAAAACAAAATTACCAGTTATGGTATGCTATGATGGATTTATAACATCACATTCTATTGAAAATATTATGCTTTTAGAAAATGATGAAGTTAAAAATTTTGTAGGTAAATATGAGCCAGATAACTTTTTGTTAGATGAAAACAAACATATATCTATGGGACCTTTAGCACTTCAGAAATATTATTTTGGAATAAGAAAAGAATTATCTGTTGCTATGGATAATGCTAAAAAAGTTATACAAGAAGTATCAAATGAATTCTATAAACTGACAGGAAGAAAATATGATTTGTATGAGAAATATAAATTAGATGATGCTGATTTTGGAATAGTATGTCTTAATTCAACTGCCGGTACAATTAAAGATACTATTGATAAACTAAGAGATAAGGGAATTAAAGTCGGTTTACTAAAACCTAGATGTTTTAGACCTCTTCCACATAATGAAATTCCAAACGAATTAAAAAATTTAAAAGCTCTTGCAATTATGGATAAAGCTGACAGCATAAATGGTTACTGTGGTCCTTTATTTTCTGAAATAACCTCTGCAATGTTCTCTCAAAATGTTCATGTAAATACAGTAAACTATATTTATGGTCTAGGTGGAGCTGATGTTAAAATGGATGATATTGAAAAAATAGTAGATAAATTACAAGATATTACTAAAACTGGAAAGATTGACAAAGTTAAACATTTCCTTATAAATGAAAAGGAGGAATTATAAATGTATATTTTAAAAGAAGTCGTAAATAAACCAAACAGGCTTACTTCAGGTCATAGAATGTGTGCCGGTTGTGGTGCTCCAGTAACAATTAACGGTGTACTTCGTGCTTTAAAAGAAGATGACAATGCTGTAGTATCTGTTGCCACTGGTTGCTTAGAGGTATCTACTTGTACATATCCATATACTTCGTGGAAAAATTGTTCATTTATTCACACTGCTTTTGAATGTGCTTCAGCAACTTTATCTGGTGTAGAAACTACATATAATAAATTCAAAAAAGATGGAAAAATTAAAGATGATAAAGTAACAAAATTTATAGGATTTGGCGGTGATGGTGGTACTTTAGATATAGGTCTTCAATCACTTTCTGGTGCAATGGAAAGAGGTCATGATATCACATACGTTTGTTATGATAATGGCGCATATATGAATACAGGTACTCAACGTTCATCTTCTACCCCACATTTTGCTGATACAACAACTTCTCCTTCTGGAAAAGTAAGTAACGGTAAAGCCCAGCAAAGAAAAGATTTAACTGAAATTATGGTAAAACATAATTTACCTTATGTTGCACAATCAGCTTTAATTGGAAATTTAAAAGATTTATATGAAAAATCAGAAAAAGCAATATATACAAACGGTCCAACATATATGTCTGTACTATCACCTTGTCCTAGAGGATGGGGTTATCCTACAGAAGATTTACAAACAATTTCAAAACTTGCGGTAGATACTTGTTTTTGGCCATTATATGAAGTAGAAAATGGTAAATATAAAATTACATATAGACCTATTAAAAAACTTCCAGTAGAAGAATTCCTAAAACTTCAAAAAAGATTTAAGCATATGTTTAAACCAGGTAACGAATGGATGATTGAAGAAATTCAAAAAGAAGTTGATAAAAAATGGGCTTATCTTGAAATGATGGAAAAAATTACAAACGAATAAAATTATTTGATAAATAAAAGATTTATGCTAAGGTAACTTTCTTTACCTTAGCTTTTTTAAATAACGAAAAGTAGTTAGACATTCAGTTCTAACTACTCATAATAACACTATGCTAGCTTTAGCTTGATCTTGGCATCATACCTATTATTCTACCAGCAAAATCTCCAAAATTTTGTGATTGAATAATAACTTTACCAGGTCCTACAAGCTTTGTTAAAAATAATCCTTCTCCTCCCAAGAAAATATTTGATAAACCTTTTACAGTCTCTATTTCATAAGATACACTATTTTCAAAAGCAACCACATTTCCAGTATCTACTTTTAAAACCTCACCAGGTGCTAACTCTTTTTCAAACTTATCTCCATCAACTTCTAAAAATAGCATACCATCACCAGTAGCTTTTTGAAGTATAAAACCTTCTCCTCCAAAAAGACCGGCAGTAAACTTTTTAGATAAAGCTATTTTTAAATCTACATTAGGCTCAGCACAAAGAAAAGCACCTTTTTGAAAAGTAATCCCCTCTTTATATTTAGATAAATCAATCACTTCAATATCACCAGGCACAGTTGTAGCAAAAGCTATTTTTGCACCATCTACTTCAGACGTAAATGTATTCATAAAAATAGATTCACCTGTAAACATTCTGCTTAAACTTTTCATCATTCCACCATGCGCATTAGTTTTCATACTAATACCTTGAGTTTGCCAAGCCATAGCTCCTTTTTGAGTATACATTGACTCACCTTTATTAAGAGTAACCTCCACTGCAGGAACTGTTTTTCCAACTACTTCATATTTCATAATTAAATCCTCCTCGTTTATTATATGATTATTATATATCATATTATTTATTAATTTCAACCTTTACATTATTTTTTACAAAACTAACTCTTTGCTCCACAGCTCAAAAAGCTTTTCAAAAGAAAATTTTGCATTTGCTGGTGATGTTGATGGTAAACATACAATATTTTTAAATTTATTTTTTTCATATTTATTATACAATTCATATGCTTTATTTCCATTAAATATAATCTTTTTTATATTAGAGCTTTGTATAATACTATTTATATCATTAATCTTCACATTTTTTATACTACTATCTGAAGACCCTTCTATGTCACATGATTTTATAACATCATAAATAGCTAAATTATTATTTAATATTAATGCCTCTTTTTCATGAATTGTAATTGGTATCTTTGCATTATATATTTTTGCTATCAAATTCCAAAATCTGTTTTTAGGATGACCATAATAAAAATCATTTTCTCTAGATTTGACAGATGGAATACTACCTAATATTAAAATTTTACTTTCTTTATTATATATAGGTTTAAATGTATGTTTAATTCTCATAACTTACCTCTAATTTTAATCACAATTTTTAAATCCATGACATGGATTAAATATATAATATTTCCCCCTCTATTTCATTTTCATAGAAACAACTTTAGATATACCATACTCTTGCATTGTAACACCGTAAGTAGATGATGCCACTTCCATTGTTCCTTTTCTATGAGTAATTACAATAAACTGTGTATTTTTAGAGTATTTTTTAATATACTCTGCAAATCTATGTACATTTACATCATCAAGAGCAGCTTCTATCTCATCTAATATACAAAATGGAGGTGCTTTAAGCTTTAATATTGCAAATAAAAGTGCTGTTGCAGTAAGCGCCCTTTCTCCTCCTGAAAGTAACATCATACTTTGAAGTTTTTTACCAGGTGGCTGTACGTCAATCTCTATTCCTGAAGTAAGTAAATTACTCTCATCTTCAAGTCTAAGTTCAGCCTTTCCTCCACCAAACAATTCCTTGAAAGTTTCATTAAAGTTTTCATTTATTAATTTAAATTGTTTTTCAAATTGTTGTTTCATAATGCTAGTCATATTATTTATTAAATTTTCTAGTTTTTTCTTAGTCTCTTCCAAATCTGATTTTTGATTTGAAATAAAATCATAACGCTCCTTAGTAGATCTATACTCTTCTATTGAACCAACGCTTACCTCTCCTAAGTCCTTTATTTCTTTTCTAATCTTTTCAGCATTCTTAACTATAGTTTTCTCATCAAGCGTTTCTTCTGGTAGTGATTCAATCATTTCTTTAGCTACAGATATAGTTATTTCATAATCATCCCACATTTTATTTTTTAGGTTTTCAATTTCTATATCATACTTTAATTTTTTTGATTGGACTTTTGCCCTCTCATCTTTTAATTTATCAATCTTTTTAATACTTTCTAATACTTTAATTTCTAGAGTTTCTTGCTTTTCTTCTATTTCCTTTTTATTATCTTTTAAAGAATTTAAAATATTTGCAAAATCAAGTTTAAAGTTTTGTTTATCCTTTATTTCATTAGATAGTTTTTCTATTTCTTCATTTATATTTTTTATTGTTTCCTCCAAATTAGAAATGTTAGATTTTTTTCTTTCAATTCCATCTTCAAAGTTCTTAATATCTAAAAGTAATTTTTCTTTCATTTCATCAATAGAATCACTACTTTCATCAAATGAAGATATAGATACTTTAAGATTTGCAATATCCTCATGTAAATTAGTTATCATATCAGATTTTTCTTTATTAAATCTTGAATATTCATCTATTATTCCTTGATTTTCTTTTATTTTTTCTTCTAAAATTGATACTTCATCGTTATTTTTAGAAATATTTTCTTCTAATTTTTGATTATCTTTTTTTAGTTCATCTATAGCTAAAGTAGCATTTTCTCTTGAAGATAATATTTTATTTTCCTCTTTTTCTATATTTGAATATTTTTCTTTTAAAGTTGCAACTTCTACTTGAAGTTTTGATTTCTCATCTATTATATTATTTAACTTCTGTTTGTTTTCTTCTATACTAGATGTGATTTCTCTTACAGTTTCACCAAATTTATTATACCTATCTTCTTTTTCTTCAATAGTTTCTTTTAGCTTATCTATTTTTTCTTTTCTTCCTAAAAGTCCTGCGGACTTATGTGCATTTTTACCACCAGTTATACTACCAGTTGTTGCAAAAAGTTCGCCTGATAGGGTTACTATTCTGGCCATATTTTTAAGCTTTTTAGACATTTCTATAGCATTATCCACATTATCTACCACTATAGTTGAGCCCAAACTTAAATTTATTACATCCTTAAATTTATTATCATATTTTACAATATCAGATGCCATTCCTATATATCCACTTAAGTTTTTAGCTTTACCTTTTATATTATTATCTACTTTTTTTATTGTAGATAAAGGCAAAAATGTAACACGTCCAAGTGAATTTTCTTTCAAATATGATATTATATTTTTAGCTTCTGATTCATTTTCTACAACTATATTTTGAATGTATCCACCTAGTGCAATTTCTATAGCATATTCATATTTTTCTTCTGTAGAAATAAGGGACGCAACTGTGCCATATACATTTTTTATTCCCTCATTTTTAGAATATTCAAGAGCCTCTTTTACACTTTTAAAATACCCTTCGTTTTCATTTTCAAGATTTGTTAAATATGTATATTTTGATTTTAAAGTCATTATTTCTTGTTTTAATGATTGTTCTTGTTTTGATACATCATTAT
This sequence comes from uncultured Clostridium sp., assembly GCA_964617175.1. Taxonomy (GTDB): domain Bacteria; phylum Bacillota; class Clostridia; order TANB77; family CAG-465; genus CAG-465. Next base: position 1,663 of record CAZTVT010000022.1, on the reverse strand, counting down.
ATTTGACTTCTAATTCTTCAAATTCTTTATTTAATTTATCCTCACTTTCAAGTATATCATTTAGTGATTTATTTTTTACATTTAAACTTGATAATATTTCTTCTTTAGTTGAAATTACACTATCTTTTGCACTAATATTTTTATCAAGTATTTTTTCTTTTTCCTCAATTTGCTTTAAGTTTGCATCAATTGTAGCCATCATACTACTAGATTCCATTTTTAGCTCATATGACTTTTCTGTATCTATATCAATCTCATCTTTTATACTTGTTATTTTTTCAGCACTTTCGTCAAGAGTTGTCATTACTTTTTCAAGTTCATCTTGTTTAAGTGATAACTCATTTTCAAATTTTTGTTTATTTTCTTTTAAAGACTCTTTTTTCTGTAATCTTTTTTCAATATCTTCTTTTAAAATTTGAATTTTTTCTATATCGTCTTGTATCTCTTCTGTTAGTCTTTTAATATTTTCATTTGAATTTTCTATTGATGCTTTATTAAGCTCGATTTTTGAATTTAATTTCTCATTCTCATTTTCTGTTTCATAAAACTTAGTTTGAGTTTCTTCAATTTTTAAAGTTATCTCTCCAAGCCTTTCTTTTAAATTCATCTTAGACTTTTCTAGTTCTGCTGAAATTTCTTCTTCTTTTAATACATCATTTGTAAAAGTTTCAATTAAATCATCTAGTTTACAAAGTTCACTTGCATTTTTATTAAGGCTTTGTATAAAGATCCTAACATCTAAAATCTTTAATTTATCCTTAAGAGCAAGATATTTTTTAGCAACTTCACATTTTTTCTCTAAAGGTCCTAAATTATTCTCTATTTCAGTTATAATATCATTAACTCTTGATAAAGTATTATCTGTATTTGCAAGTTTTTTTACTGCTTCATCTTTTCTTGTTTTGTATTTAACAATGCCAGAGGCCTCTTCAAATATATGACGTCTTTCTTCTGATTTTGTAGATAGTATTTCATCAATTTTACCTTGTGATATTATACTATATCCATCTTTCCCAACACCAGTATCCATAAAAAGTTCTTGTATATCTTTAAGTCTACACTCAGCACCATTTAAAAGATAATTACTTTCGCCACTTCTATATACTCTTCTTGTAACAACAACTTCTTTAAATTCTACCGGAAGTGTATCGTCACTATTATCTAAATATAATGAAACCTCAGCAAACCCAACTTTTTTTCTTGCTTGTGTACCTGCAAAAATTACATCTTCCATTTTTTGGCCTCTTAATGTCTTTATACTTTGCTCACCAAGAACCCATCTTACAGCATCTGATATATTACTCTTGCCACTGCCATTAGGTCCAACAATAGTTGTAACACCATCAAGAACCAAAATTTCTGTTTTATCTGCAAAAGATTTAAATCCCTGTAATTCTATTTTTTTTAGTCTCATACATTCTCCCCCCGAGTTAGTTTTGTAAAAAATATGCAATGCATATTTTTTACACTCCATTTTTTCAATTATATTACAAAATTCCACATTTTTCAACCTTCCGAGTTAGTTTTGTAAAAAAATATTTTCAATATTTTTTTACCGCCCCCATTTTCCCATCGACAAAACTAGACATCCGTTTTTAATGTGATTTTCTTGATTACTTACCTCTTTTGCTGATATAATAGATATAATTATTTTTTTCGGAGG
>CAZTVT010000021.1:0-17686 GCA_964617175.1 uncultured Clostridium sp. | reverse complement strand
TGGAAAAAATGTGTATATAATAGCGTCAGATTATGTACCAGTAAGTACATTACCAACGACAAGCGCAGGACATAAACCAGCAAATACAAATAGTAGTTATCCAAAAGGAGCATCATTTAGTAATGTAATAAGTGATTATACAGGAAGTGCAAATATAACAGACGAGAAAATAAAAGCATTAAATAATGATTACTTTAATGAAAAAGGCTATACAAGTACAAATAACAATATGAAAGCAGTAGCATATATGCTAGATACAGGAATATGGAGTAGTTTTGCAAGTGAAAAAGCAGAATATGCTATAGGAGGACCAACAGTAGAGATGTTAATGGCATCATATAGTAAAAGTCATAGTGTAGATTATAGGGCACAAGCAGCAAGTAGTACAGGATATAAAATAAGTCAAGATGGAGGAGTAACTTGGAATTATGGTATTACTGGAATGTTAAGCACAAATGATAGCTTGTATGTAATAACAAGTCAAACAAATGCATTATCAATGTGGCTGGCTTCGCCTTCTGATAGTAGCACTGGCGGTGTAATGAATGTGTACTACAACGGTAAAGTGACCGATAACAACTATAGCAATACTGGCATCGGCTTCCGTCCTCTAGTTTGTCTAAAATCTGATATAGAGCTTGAGAAAGATGGAGCAGGATATAAGATAAAATAAGAGAGTGTGTAAAAATTTAAATATATGTATGTGTCTGACAGGCCTAGTGTCTGTCAGACACTCTTGAAAATAGGAGGTAAATAATGAGTGTTGTAAAAAGTGTTCTAACAGAGTTACCTCTGCCAGAATCCTAAATATACGAGCAATTTAAATTGACATAAACAATTAAAAATGTTTGTATTATTTTGCTATATAAGTATTAATTTTAAAATATGAATTTTAGGTGCTTTTCTGTATTTATGTGTTGCAACACTCTTTAAAATATGTTAAAATATATCAGTAATAATTAGAAAAGAGGAAGTATTTTATGTTTGATAAACTAGAAGAAATAGAAAAAAAATATATAGATTTAACAGAAAAAATATCTAATCCGGATATAATATCAGATCAATCATTATTTAGGAAATATATGAAAGAACATTCGAATTTAACTGATGTAGTAACTAAGTATAGAGAGTATAAAAAAGTAAAAGAAAACATGGATGAAGCAAAAGAACTAATGAATGATAAAGAAATGAAAGAAATGGCTGAAGAAGAATATTATTCATCTAAGGAAGAACTTGAAAAAATAGAGGATGAGCTAAAATATCTTTTAATTCCTAAAGATGAAAATGATGATAGTAATGTTATCATTGAGATAAGAGGCGGCGCTGGTGGTGAAGAAGCAGCTCTTTTTGCATATAATTTATATAGAATGTATACAATGTATGCTGATTTAAAACATTGGCAAGTTGAAGTTATAGATATAAATGAAACGGGAATTGGTGGAATTAAAGAAGTATCATTTATGATAAAAGGTAAAGGAGCATATAGTAAACTTAAATTTGAAAGTGGAGTGCATAGAGTACAACGTGTACCTGAAACGGAAGCAAGTGGAAGAATACACACTTCTACTGTAACTGTTGCTGTTTTACCTGAAGTAGAAGATGTTGAAATTGAAATAAATCAAAATGACTTAAGAATAGATACGTATAGAGCAAGTGGAGCTGGTGGACAACATGTAAACAAAACATCCTCAGCAATAAGGATAACTCACATACCAACTGGAGTGGTTGCCGCATGCCAAACAGAAAGATCGCAACTTCAAAATAAAGAAACAGCAATGAAAATGCTACGTTCAAAACTTTATGAAATTGAACAGGAAAAACAAAATAATGAACTTACAACAAAAAGGAGATTACAAGTAGGAAGTGGCGCAAGAAGTGAAAAAATAAGGACGTATAATTATCCACAAAGTAGAGTAACGGATCATAGAATAAATCTTACAATTTATCAATTAGAAAGTTTTTTAAATGGTAATATAGATGAAATGATAGATGCACTTGCTGCAGCTGATAAAGCAGATAGATTAAAAGAAGGAAATTTATAAAAAACTAAAATGTTATAACAAATTAGTTAAGATAAGAATCGTTGAATAATGGTTTATAAATTAATGAAAACATATCTCGCGTAGAAATTTAATATGATTTAAAATTTTTCACGTGTGATTTTTATATATTAATGCTAATAATTGCCGACAATAAGATAACATAAAATTTACAAAAAAGTAAAATGGTGTATTGACTTGTTTTATACAGTGTGGTATAATATATTAAAATTGTTTCTAAATTAAAATACTATGTAAACTTTTGTGTAAAGGATGGTTGAAATAGTGATAAAAAATGTAAAAACAAGTTAATAAAAAATAATAAAAATCAAATTAGTTTAAAAATTATGTAAACTAATTTGGCTTTTTGTCGTCTTTTTTTGTATGTGTTTTGGGGGTATAAAAATGGTTCATGAAGTAAAAAATGGTAAAGCAACAAGAATGAGTTTTTCAAACATTAAAGAGGTTATAGAAATGCCTGATTTAATAGACATTCAAAAGCAATCATACGAATGGTTTTTAAAATCAGGACTTAGAGATGTGCTTTCAGATGCATCTCCTATAACCGATTTCTCTGGAAATTTATTGTTAGAGTTTGTTGATTATAGATTAGAAGATGAGACAAAATATACAATAGAAGAAGCAAATGAGAGAAATACAAGCTATTGTTCTAGATTGCAAGTTCAAGTTCGTTTAATAAATAAAGAAACAGGAGAAATTAAAGAACAAGAAATCTTTTTTGGAGATTTGCCTTTGATGACAGAAAAAGGAACTTTTATTATAAATGGTGCTGAAAGGGTTATAATTTCTCAGTTAGTTCGTTCACCTGGTGTTTATTTTTCTTCATCAAGAGATAAAACTGGTAAATTCCTTTATGAAGGTACAATTATGCCAAATCGTGGTACTTGGATAGAAATGGAATCTGATTCATCAGATATGTTGTATGTAAGAGTAGATAGAACAAGAAAATTACCATTAACTACACTTATAAGAGCTCTAGGCATAGAAACAGATGAGCAAATAATGGATTTATTTGAAGATGATTTAATAAATCAAGTTTTATATAAAGATCCTAGTAAAACAATGGATGATGCATTACTTGAAATATATAAGAAAATCAGACCAGGAGAACCTTTACATGTTGATGCTGCTAAATCACTTTTATATAGTTTGCTATATGACGATAGACGTTATAATTTAGAAAGAGTAGGAAGATACAAATATAACAAGAAACTTAGTATAGCAAATAGAATTGTAGGAGAAGTTGCAGCTGAGGATGTTGTAAATAGTGAAACTGGAGAATTATTCATAAAAAAAGGTGAAGTTTTCACAAAAGAAATCGCAGATGATATAAAACATTCTGGTATAAATGTGGTTTATGTTGATAAAGATGGTAAAAAAGTAAAAGTTATAGGAAATAATACTGTTGATATATCAAAATACTTAGGTATTGAGATTGATAATCAAGTTATAAAAGAAGAAGTATATCTACCTGCATTAAAAGAACTATTAGAAAAAATTGGAGATGTAGATGAAAAAGAATTAAGAAAAAAGATAAGGCTTAATAGAGAAAAATTAGTAGTTAAACATGCAACTCTTGATGATATAATAGCATCAATAAATTATTTTGTTAACTTTAGATTTGGAATGGGAACTACAGATGATATTGATCATCTTGGTAATAGACGTGTTAGATGTGTTGGTGAATTAATTCAAAATCAATTTAGAATTGGACTTGCTAGACTTGAAAGAGTAGTTCGTGAAAGAATGGCAACACAAGATTTAGATGCAGCTACTCCTCAAACATTAATAAATATAAAACCTGTAGTAGGTTCACTTAGAGAGTTCTTTGGAAGTTCTCAATTATCACAATTTATGGATCAAATAAATCCGCTTGCAGAACTTACACATAAAAGAAGAATATCTGCACTTGGACCTGGTGGTCTTACAAGAGATAGAGCTGGATTTGAAGTGCGTGATGTACATCATACACATTATGGAAGGCTTTGCCCTATTGAATCACCAGAAGGTCCAAATATAGGACTTATATCATCACTTTCAACATTTGCTAAAATTAACAGATATGGTTTTATTGAATCGCCATATAGAGTAATAAATAAGGAAAGTGGAGTAATAACTGATGAAGTAGTATACCTTACTGCAGATGAAGAAGATAATTATATAGTAGCTCAAGCTAATGAACCATTAGATGATGAAAATAAATTTTTAAATAGAAGAGTTAAAGTAAGATATCAAGATCAAATAATAGAAATGGATAGGGATAAAGTAGATCTTATGGATGTATCACCAAAACAATTGGTATCTGTGTCTACAGCAATGATACCATTCTTGGAAAATGATGATGCAAAACGTGCACTTATGGGATCTAATATGCAGCGTCAAGCTGTTCCACTTATAAGAGCTGAAAGCCCTATCGTTGGTACAGGAATAGAGTACAAAGCTGCAATTGATTCTGGAATAGTAATTATTGCACATAATGACGGTGTAGTAGAATATGTTGATTCAAACAAAATAATAATAAAAACAAAAAAAGGAAAAGATGAATATCATCTAATAAAATATAAAAGATCAAATCAAGGAACTTGTATAAATCAAAAGCCAATAGTTGTAAAAGGTGAGCAAGTTAAAAAAGGTGATGTAATTGCTGATGGACCTTCTACTCAAAATGGAGAACTTGCTCTTGGTAAAAATATACTTGTAGGTTTCATGACATGGGAAGGATACAATTACGAGGATGCTATACTTATTTCTGAAGATCTTGTAAAAGATGATGTGCTTACAACAATTCATATAGAAGACTATGATTGTGAATCTAGAGATACAAAACTTGGACCTGAAGAAATTACAAGAGAGGTTCCAAATGTTGGTGACGATGCTTTAAAAGACTTAGATGAAAATGGTATTATACGTATAGGAGCTGTTGTAAGACCAGGAGATATTTTGGTTGGTAAGGTAACACCAAAAGGAGAAACTGAACTTACAGCTGAAGAAAAGCTTTTACGTGCTATATTTGGAGAAAAAGCAAGAGAAGTAAGAGACACATCTTTAAGAGTTCCTCATGGTGAAGAAGGAACAGTTGTAGATGTTAAAATATTCACAAGAGACAATTGTGACGAGCTAGCTACTGGCGTAAATAAAGTAGTAAGAATATATATTGCTCAAAAAAGAAAAATATCAGTCGGAGATAAAATGTCTGGACGTCATGGAAATAAAGGTGTTATATCTCGTATTCTTCCAAGAGAAGATATGCCTTATTTGCCTGATGGAACACCATTACAAATTGTACTTAATCCACTAGGATTACCATCACGTATGAATGTTGGACAATTACTTGAAACACATTTAGGATATATAGCTAAAGTTTATGGTTGGAAAGTAGCAACGCCAGTATTCGATGGGGCAAAAGAGATAGACATTGAAAAATTATATAAAGATAAAGGATTAGATCCTACTGGAAAACTTACAGTATATGATGGAAGAACAGGTGAACCATTTGATGCTAAAGTAACAGTTGGTTATATGTACATGTTAAAACTATATCACTTAGTTGATGATAAAATACATGCTCGTTCAATAGGACCATATTCACTAGTAACTCAACAACCATTGGGTGGTAAAGCACAATTTGGTGGTCAGAGATTTGGTGAAATGGAAGTTTGGGCTTTAGAAGCTTATGGTGCTTCATATACATTACAAGAAATGTTAACAGTTAAATCTGATGATGTAGTGGGAAGATTAAAAACTTATGAAGCAATAGTAAAAGGAGAAAGCATACCAACTCCTGGTATACCTGAATCATTTAGAGTACTTACTAAGGAACTTCAAAGTTTAGCATTAGATCTAAAAATGTATAAGGAAGAAGAAGAATTAGAACTTAAAGAATCTATGGAAGATGATACTGACGGAATAGATCCAGAGCTTATTGGTGAGCCAACAGAGGATTCAGATGCAATATTAGATAGTGATTTTGCTGGTATGACTCTAGAAGATGAAGATGGCCAAATTGAAGAAGTTGATGAACTTGAGGAATTTAATGAAGATGAATTACCTGAAATAGAATAATGGTATAAGGAGGAATATATAACATGCAAGATATGGATAATTTTGATAGATTAAGTATAGCACTTGCATCCCCTGATAAGATTAGAGAATGGTCAAAAGGGGAAGTAAAAAAGCCTGAAACTATAAATTATAGAACGCTTAAACCTGAAAGAGATGGACTTTTCTGTGAAAAGATTTTTGGACCAACAAAGGATTGGGAATGTTACTGTGGAAAATATAAAAAAGTAAGATATAAAGGAATAATATGTGATAGATGTGGTGTTGAAGTAACTAAAAAGAAAGTAAGACGTGAAAGATTAGGTCATATTGAACTTGCATGTCCTGTATCACATATATGGTTCTTTAAGGGAATACCAGGAAGAATGGGACTTCTTCTTGATATTTCTCCTAAAGCCTTAGAAAAGGTATTATATTTCGCATCATATATTGTGCTTGATCCAAAAGATACTGGGTTTAAAGTTTGTGACATACTTAATGAGAGAGAATATAGAGAAGCAGAAGAAAAATATGGATCAGACGCTTTTAGAGTTGGAATGGGTGCAGAAGCTATAAGAGAATTACTTGCTAATATTGATCTTAATAAACTTCAAAATGAATTAAAAAAAGAATTAGAAAAAGCAAATGGAACAAAAAGAGCTAAAATAATAAAGAGATTAGAAACAGTTGAAGCTTTTATAAGTTCAGGAAATAAACCAGAATGGATGATTTTAGAAGTTCTTCCTGTAATACCTCCTGATCTTAGACCTATGGTACAATTAGATGGTGGTAGATTTGCAACTTCTGATTTAAATGATTTATATAGAAGAGTAATAAACAGAAATAATAGATTAAAAAGATTACTTGAACTAGAGGCACCGGATATAATTGTAAGAAATGAAAAAAGAATGTTACAAGAATCAGTCGATGCATTAATAGATAATGGTAGACGTGGTAAACCGATTACAGGAGCAGGTGGTAGACCATTAAAATCTTTAACTGATATGTTAAAAGGTAAACAAGGAAGATTTAGACAAAACTTACTTGGAAAAAGAGTTGATTATTCTGGACGTTCTGTTATAGTTGTAGGACCAGAATTAAAAATTCACCAATGTGGACTTCCAAGAGAAATGGCTCTTGAATTGTTTAAACCATTTGTAATGAAAGAACTAGTAAAAAGAGGAATGGCTTTTAATATAAAAAATGCTAAAAGAATGGTAGAAAGAACAGCTGTAGAAGTTTGGGATGTTTTAGAAGATGTTATAAAAGATAGACCAGTAATGTTAAACCGTGCTCCAACGCTACATAGACTTGGTATTCAAGCTTTTGAACCTGTTTTAGTTGATGGTAGAGCAATAAAATTACATCCGCTTGTATGTACAGCATTTAATGCTGACTTTGATGGAGATCAGATGGCTGTTCACGTTCCACTTTCTCCAGAGGCAGTTGCAGAAGCAAAACTTTTAATGCTTGCCTCAAACAATTTGCTAAAATTACAAGATGGTAAACCAGTAACAGTTCCTTCTATGGATATGATACTTGGAAGTTTCTATCTAACTGTAAAAATAGAAGGCGAAAAAGGAGAAGGAAAAGTATTCTCAAACCCTGATGAAGCTTTAATGGCATATGATCAAGGTGTTGTTGGAATACATGCTCCTATAAAAGTAAGAGTATCTAAAGAAATAGATGGTAAAGTTCATACTGGAATCATTGATGCAACTGTTGGAAGATTAATATTTAATAGCTATATACCACAAGATATAGGATTTGTTGATAGATCAAAAGAAGAAAATTTATTAAAGCTTGAAATAGATTTTGATGCAAAGAAAAAACAATTAGGTCAAATTGTAGATAAATGTATAGCAAAACATGGTATAACAGAGACTGCTATAGTACTTGATAATATTAAGAAATATGGATATAAGTATTCTACAAAAGCAGGTGTTACTGTATCAGTATCTGATATAGAAATACCAGAGAAAAAACCAGAAATACTTGCTAAAGCAGAAGAAGAAGCTGAAAAAGTTTTAAAGAACTATAAACGTGGACTTATATCTAATGATGAAAGATATAATGAGATTATTAAGATATGGTCTAAAGCAACAGATGAAATTCAAGGCGAAATAATGAGTAATCCAAATATAATGAATCCCCTTCAAATGATGGCAAATACAGGAGCCAGAGGTAACCCTACGCAGATAAGACAGCTTGGAGGTATGCGTGGACTTATGGCTGATACAATGGGTAGAACAATAGAGCTTCCTATAAAGTCTAACTTTAAAGAAGGATTAGATGTTCTAGAATTCTTTATTGCATCTCATGGTGCTAGAAAAGGTCTAGCAGATACTGCATTAAGAACGGCCGATTCTGGATACTTGACTAGAAGACTTGTTGATGTAAATCAGGATGTGGTAGTTTCTGAAGATGATTGTGGTACACATGAAGGATTTGAAGTTGAAGCAATAATGGAAAGTGGCGAACCAATTGAAAGACTTGAGGAAAGAATTGAGGGAAGGTATCTTGCAGAGGATTTACTAGATAATGATGGAAAAGTATTATATGAAAGAAACACATATATTACACCTGAAATAGTAAATGATATTATAAATCATGGTATTCAAAAAGTAAAAATACGTTCTGCATTTACTTGTGAATCTGTAAGAGGAGTTTGTAGTAAATGTTATGGTAAAAACCTTGCAACAGGGGAACCAATTACTTCTGGTGAAGCTATTGGTATAATTGCTGCACAATCAATAGGTGAGCCTGGTACACAGCTTACTATGAGAACAATTCATAGTGGTGGTGTTGCAGGTAGTGATATAACACAAGGTCTTCCTCGTGTTGAAGAATTATTCGAGGCTAGAAAACCTAAAGGTGTTGCAATGGTAACAGAGATAGATGGTGTTGTTACAATTGGTAATAACTCTACAAATAAAGAAGTAATTGTTACAAGAGATGATAAACATGTAGAAAAATATGTTATACCTTTTGGAATGAGAATATCTGTATCAAATGGAGAAACTGTAAAAGCTGGCGATAGAATTACTGAAGGTTCACTAGATCCACATGATATTATACGTATAAAAGGCGACATAGCAGTTGAGAATTATTTAATAGAAGAAGTTCAAAAAGTATATAGAACACAAGGTGTTCATATAAATGATAAACATATTGAAATTGTTGGGCGTCAAATGCTAAGAAAGATTCATATTGAAGATGCCGGTGAAACTAATCTTATTACAGGGTCTACTGTTGATATAACAGAATTTAACTATGAAAATAAATTAGCAAATGAACAAGGTAAGAAAACTGCTAAAGGTAAGAAAACTTTACTTGGTATAACAAAAGTTGCACTTCAAACAGACTCTTTCCTATCTGCTGCATCTTTCCAAGAAACTGCAAGAGTGCTTACTGATGCTGCACTTAAAGGAAAAGTTGACAAACTTCAAGGCTTAAAAGAAAATGTTATAATTGGTCGTTTAATACCAGCAGGTACAGGAGTAGTAAATTACAAAGATATTAAAGTTGAATCTTTAGAAAGTCTTAGAGATGAAGAAAATGCTAAAATAGGTAAATATATAATTCCTGATAAAGATATAGTAGGCGAAGTTGAATAAAAATATATAAAAATACCAATTCATTAAATTGAGTTGGTATTTTTCTCATAATATTTAAATAGAAGTTGCAAATTTTTCTATTATATATTAAAATATATGATAGAAATGTGAGGGAAAAAATGAAAAGAAAGATATTTACTATTATATTAATTTTAATTTTTGTTATATTTTTATTTATTGTTATAACTAACAGAAAAGTTGCTAATCAAATTATAGTGAGTGCTGAAGATATTTATGATAATATTTTTGGTAATGAAGAAGTAGTTGATGTAGGAGAAATAATTATAAATGAATTACAACCAAAAAATGCTACATTTTATTATAGTAAATTGACTGATGATCAACAGAAAATATATAAATCTGTTGCAAATGCAGTTAAAAACTTAGATAGCAATGCAAAAATAAAAGAGTATAATTATATTGATGATAATACAACAATGAAAGATGTAAAAGTTGCTATTCAAAATTTTTTCTTGGATCATCCAGAAGTATTTTACGTAAATAATGACTATACAGTATCAACAATTGATTTAGTAAATTCCAATAGAATAGAGATTGAGTTAAGTTATAGTGTTAAAAATAAAAATGAGTTAAATGAAAAAATTTCTGAAATAAATTCAGTATTAAATCCAATTATAACCGAAGCAAAGAAAATGGATAAATTTAATGCAGAAGTATATATACATGATAAAATATGTGAGATGTGTAAATACTATAAATATACTGATATAAATGAAGTGCCAGAAGAAAGTCATAGTATATATGGATGTTTAGTTTTAAAACAAGCAGTTTGTGATGGCTTATCAAAAACTCTTATGATTGCGCTTGATAAAGTTGAAATAGAAAATATATTATTAACTGGATATTTACAAAATCAGGCACATGCATGGAATTTGGTAAATTTAGATGATAACTGGTATCATGTAGATATAACTTCTAATAAATCGGTTAAAAATGAAGAAAATAATAAGGAAGAAATTGTGCATTCGTATTTTAATATAACTACAGATCAAATAAAGAAAACCAATGAAATTGATTTAGAAAATGAAATTCCAATTGCCAACTCAACAGAATATAATTACTATGTTAAAACTGGTAAATATATAAATTTAACAGATGATTTTTTAGTTAAATTTAAGAATATATTAGATAATAATAAAAATGAAAATTTAGTGGAATTTGCCGTAGATACAAAAGTAAAATCAGTACCAGAAAAAATGGTATATGTTTTCCAAGACAGTAGATATCATAAGTATGTAGATACAAATGCTAATAAATTTAATTATTATAATATATTAAATTCATATATTTTACTTATAAATAGATAGGAGGTTAAAATGGACGTATTACAAGATATATGGGAAGATTACAAAAAAATAATATTAATAGTATTAGGAGCAATTATAGCATTTATAATAGGGATGATTGTATTTTCAGCTGTATATAATCCTATAAAAATAGAGTTTATAGGTGATGATGCAGATATTATAGCAACAATGTCAAATGAAATTAAACTTGGAGCAGAAGCAACAAATAAATCAGGAGAAACGTTTGACTTAAATTGGCAAGTATCAGCAGGAACTTTAAATTCAACCAAAGGAAGTGAAATTGTTTGGGAGTTACCTAAAGAAGAAGGAACATATACTATAGCTGTGCAAGCAGGAGACAAAGTAAAAAAGAAGAATATAACTTTGCTTAAAAATAAACTAGGAGAGCTTACTTTAGCAAATAATGATAATATAGACTATATTGATAATGATGGCGATGGCTTAAGCAATTCTTATGAAAGTGAAAAAACAAATACTGACACCAATAAATCGGATACTGATGGAGATGTGGTAAATGATGGAACGGAAGTGGTATTAGGCTTAAATCCTAACGAAAAAGAAAGTAAAGATGATAATATTCAAGATGATGAAAGAAAATTAGAATATGACTTAAAACTTGATAATATTGGAGTTGAAATAGTAGTAAATGGTACTGATAATATAGCAAATACAACAGTTGATTTATATGACTTAAGAACAATTAACGAAATTTCAGCTGTAACATCTAAAGTATATAGTATAAAAACAGAGGGAACGCTAAATAGTGCAAAACTTTTAATAAAATATGATAAGAATGCTATTTTGCAAAAATCTCTTAATGAATCAGCTTTATCTATTTATAAATTAGATATAGATAATAATAAATTTATAAAGCAAGACTCTAGTGTAGATACAGTAAATTCTATAGTATCAGCTAATATTACTGATTCAGGGAAGTTTTTTGTTGCTGATTCATCTAAAATGAAAGAAAAAGTATCTACTGAGCTTATGTTTGTAATTGATAATTCGGGTTCCATGTATTCAAAAGAAATGGTAGACGGAAGTGAAGAAAATGATACACAGTTTAAAAGAGTGGATCTTTCAAATAGAATTATAGACAAATTAAGAGGTGATTATAAATTTGGAGCCGGTAAGTTTACGTTTGAGTATGAAGATTTGGTACAAATGACTAGTGACAAAGAAAAGGTAAAAGAAAAAATAAATAGTATAAAAACATTAACTGAAAAATTTACTGGTACATATATAGGTAATTCTTTAGAGGGTGGACTAAAACAATTTAATAATGATAATAGAGATGTAAGAAAATATTTGATTTTACTTACTGATGGAAAAGATACTACAAATGTTGAGGGATATGATGATAAAATAATAATAAATGCTACAAATGATGCTAAAGCTAAAGGGGTTAAAGTTTTTACAATTGGACTTGGAAACGACTTAGACACAGAAGTATTGGAAAAAATAGCGAGTCAAACCGGCGGTAAATATTACTATGCTTCAAGCTCTGAAGTGTTAGAAGATATTTTCGAATTAATTGCTGCAGATATAAATTATGGACTTGTTGATTTTGACAAAGATTCAAATGATGACTATTTTATTTTAAGAAATAATGAGTTTTTAGCTAGAAAAAATGGAATGCCATTTGCAAATTTTTCAACAACAACTAATAGTTATGGTGCTACGTATGGCATGTCTTTATTTTCAAAGTTATATTATGAAAATAAGTTACCATCAAAAATGAGTGATATTTCGGTAAAAAATACGCAAACTGGTGAGATACAAAAGGCTGATGGATATGATATAAAGATAGACAAAGATATAAAAAAATCACTTTTATATAATTATGAATTAGAAGATTTGGATTTTATGAAAAATCCTCCTAAAGATTTTATGGCAAACTCAGTAACAAATGGAATTCTTCAGATATCGGATACATACAAAAAAGACTTGAATAGTTTTGGATTTTCTTATTATAATTTAGAATATAATAATGATAACGCTGGTTTTAAAAAATATGAGAATTATTTACTTGATAATGATTTTTCTAAAGATGAAAAAGAAAATGAAAAAAGTGCTTTAGATGACAGCGATAAAGAATTTATAAATGCAATATATAGACTTGATATTTTAAAATATAGAGATGAGAGAATTTCTTTTGAAAAAGAACCGGATAAATCATTTAATTATTTGATAAACTCTATTGATAGAGGAGAAGTTCCTCTTTTGGTTTTAAATGACGAATATACTGTTTGTGTACAGAAAGTACTAGTTGATGTTAAAGATGATAACCATTTGAAATTTGAAGTATATGATAGCAATTATGAAGGAAATCAACAGTATATTGATGTTATAAGAACTAAAATATTTAACAATATAGAAGGTAATAATAAGAATAATTATCAATATAAATGTACATATAATGATAAAAAAGTATCAGTATCTATTAGTATTCCAAATATTGATGTTAATTTATAATAACATAATAATATAAAAATAAAGTGATGACCTAAAATTTATTTTAAGTCATCACTTTATATGTTATTTGTATCTTGAAATTAAAAAGTCTATATAACTTGCGACAGCCAATTTATCATCTAAAGTTAGTTTCTGAAAATCATTACTTATTCCATCATCAGGTTTTGTATATGTAAGAGATCCAACAATATCTTCAGAACTAATACCAAAAAGATTGCATAGGGTTATTAAATTAGCAATTGTGCAAGAATTTTCTCCTCTTTCTATTCTGCCATAGTGTTTTGGATTAACTTCTATTTCTTTAGCAACTTCTTCTTGCGTATATCCCCTATTTTCTCTATATTCTTTTAATTTTTTACCTATTATAATATTTTGTTCTTCTATTCTTTTCATATTACCACCGTCAGAATTATATCATTAAAAAGTGGCATTGATAACATCTTTAAAAATGGTATTTAACAGCATATAGTAACATATAACGAAAAAAATAAGCATATACATATAATAATTTGATTTAAATTATGTAACAAATGTTTGTAATATTAATGAATTTAGCTATAATTTGTTGACTTTTAATAAGTTTTAGAGTATAATAAAAAGTACTTGTGTTATACAAGAATAAAAAGAAAGAGGGGTGAACTTAGAGTGCCTACATTTAGCCAATTAGTAAGAAAGGGAAGACAAGATAAAGTAACAAAATCAAAATCACCAGCATTGCAAAGAGGATATAATTCTCGTACAAAATCTGCTACTAATCAATCTTCTCCACAAAAAAGAGGTGTTTGTACTGTTGTTAAAACACAAACTCCAAAAAAGCCTAACTCAGCTTTACGTAAAGTAGCCAGAGTAAGACTTTCAAATACAATGGAAGTAACAGCATATATTCCAGGAATTGGTCATAACCTACAAGAACATAGTGTTGTTCTAATTAGAGGTGGAAGAGTAAAAGACTTGCCAGGTGTACGTTATCACATTGTAAGAGGTGTACTTGATACTGCAGGTGTTGCAGATAGAGTACAAGCAAAATCAAAATATGGTGCAAAAAGAGCAAAGAAAAAATAATATTTAAGGTGGGTGCTTAAGTTTAAAATATTAAACTCTAGCCCTTACAAAAATTAAAGTTTTTGAGTACCTTTTTGAACTACTATAGTTCAAAATATTAAAAAGGAGGGAAGAAAAGTGGCAAGAAAAGGACATATAGCTAAAAGAGAAGTAATGCCAGATCCAATGTATAACTCAAAAGTTGTTACAAAACTTATAAACAAAGTTATGTGGGATGGTAAAAAAGTTACAGCTCAAAAAATTGTTTATGGAGCATTTGATATAGTAAAAGAAAAAACTGGAAGAGAAGCTATGGATGCTTTTAGACAAGCATTAGATAATGTGACTCCAGCATTAGAAGTTAAAGCTAGACGTGTAGGTGGAGCTACATATCAAGTTCCTATGGAAATTAGAGCTGATAGAAAACAATCTTTAGCAATAAGATGGTTAGTTGAATATGCAAGAAAGAGAAATGAACATAGTATGGAAGAAAAACTAGCTGGAGAAATTATGGATGCTATAAACGGTCAAGGTGGAGCATTCAAGAAAAAAGAAGATACACATAAAATGGCAGAAGCAAATAAAGCCTTTGCTCATTATAGATGGTAATCCTAAGATAAAAAGGAGGAAAATTAAATGGCAGGTAGAGAATATCCTCTTGAGAGGACTAGAAATATCGGTATCATGGCACATATTGATGCTGGTAAAACTACTACTACTGAAAGAATACTATTTTATACAGGTAAAACTCATAAAATAGGTGAAGTTCATGATGGTGGAGCTACAATGGACTGGATGGCTCAAGAGCAAGAAAGAGGTATAACAATTACTTCAGCTGCTACTACATGTTATTGGAATAATAATAGAATAAATATTATAGATACACCAGGACATGTTGATTTTACAATTGAAGTTGAAAGATCTCTTAGAGTTCTAGATGGTTCAGTTACAGTGCTTTGTGCAAAAGGTGGAGTACAACCACAATCAGAAACTGTTTGGAGACAAGCAAATAAATATAACGTACCAAGAATGGTATATGTAAATAAAATGGATATTACAGGTGCAGATTTCTTTAATTGTGTAAAACAATTAAGAGAAAGATTACAAGCAAATGCAATCCCAATTGCTCTTCCAATAGGTAAAGAAGATACTTTTAAAGGCTTAGTTGATTTAGTAAAAATGGAAGCTTGTATTCACTATGATGATCTTGGAAAAGATGTTAGACGTGAACCAATTCCAGATGATATGAAGGAACTAGCTGAAGAATATAGAACTAAGCTTGTAGAGGCAGTTGCAGAACAAGATGATGCTTTAATGGAAAAATATTTAATGGGAGAAGAACTTACTGAAGAAGAAATTAAAATGGGCCTTAGAAAAGGTACAATTGCTAATACTATAGTTCCAGTAACATGTGGAAGTTCATATAAGAATAAATGTGTTCAAGAATTACTTGATAATATTGTTGATTATATGCCAGCTCCAACTGATATACCTCATATAAAAGGTGTACTTGAGGATGGAACTGAAGAAGAAAGAATTTCTGGGGACGATCAACCTTTCTCAGCACTTGCTTTTAAAATAATGACAGATCCATATGTTGGAAAACTTACTTTCTTTAGAGTATATTCAGGAACACTTGAAAGTGGTTCTTATGTATTAAATGCTAATAAAGGTAAGAAAGAAAGAATAGGAAGACTTATTCAAATGCACGCTAATAACAGACAAGATATAACTAAAGTATATGCTGGAGATATAGCTTGTGCTGTTGGACTTAAAGATGTATCTACTGGAGATACTTTATGTGATGAAAGTGCTCCAATAATACTTGAATCTATTGAGTTCCCAGAACCTGTTATAGATGTTGCAATTGAACCAAAAACTAAAGCTGATCAAGATAAAATGGATTTAGCTTTACAAAAGCTTGCAGAAGAAGATCCATCATTTAAGGCTTATACTGATCAAGAAACTGGTCAAACTATCATTGCTGGTATGGGTGAACTACATCTTGATATTATTGTTGATAGAATGAAAAGAGAATTTAAAGTAGAAGCTAATGTTGGTAAACCACAAGTTGCATATAAAGAAACTATTAGAAAACCAGTTAAGGTTCAAGGTAAGTTTATAAGACAATCTGGTGGTAGAGGACAATATGGTGATGTTTGGCTTGAAGTTGAACCAAATGAACCTGGAAAAGGTTATGAATTTACATCTAAAATTGTTGGTGGTGTTGTTCCAAAAGAATATGTTAAACCAACAGATGAAGGTGTTCAAGATGCAATGAAATCAGGAATTCTTGCTGGATATCCTGTAGTAGATATCAAAGTTGCACTTGTTGATGGTTCATATCATGATGTTGACTCATCAGAAGCAGCGTTCCATATAGCTGGATCTATGGCTTTAAAAGAAGCTTGTCGTCAAGGTGGAGCAGTTCTTTTAGAACCAATAATGAAAGTTGATATCATTGTTCCAGAGGAATATATGGGAGATGTTATAGGAGATGTTAACTCAAGACGTGGAAGAATGGAAGGAATGGATACAGTTCAAGGAACTACTACAATTCACTCATTTATACCACTTTCTGAAATGTTTGGATACGCTACAGACTTAAGATCTAAAACTCAAGGTAGAGGTGTTTATTCTATGGAACCATCTCATTATGAAGAAGTTCCAAAATCTGTTTTAGATACAATAGTAGCACAAAGAACTAAAAAAGATAATTAATGTCGAAAATTTAAAAAATACATAAAAAACAAATAAATGTATTGCAAATTAAATTAAAATGTAGTAAAATATTACCAAAGTTAATGCTTAAGTTGCATTAAAGGTGAAAAATAAGGAGGAATTTTAAAATGGCAAAAGCAAAGTTTGAAAGAACTAAACCACACGTAAATATTGGTACTATTGGTCACGTTGACCATGGTAAAACTACTCTTACTGCTGCAATAACAAAATATTGTAGTTTAAAAGGTGAAGCTCAATTTAGTGATTATAGCCAAATTGATAATGCACCAGAAGAAAAAGCAAGAGGAATAACTATTTCTACATCACACGTAGAATATGAAACAGATAAGAGACACTATGCACACGTTGACTGTCCAGGACACGCAGACTATGTTAAAAATATGAT